>JACDOC010000021.1 GCA_017656295.1 Bacillus sp. (in: firmicutes)
TAAAAGAATGACGGGGTTGCGTGTCTTTTTTTTTGACCAAAATTGTATGAAAACCCCAACATTTATTATAGAGCCATTATTCGAAACATCACAAAAAATATCGAACTACAACAAGAACTGGAGTACAAAAGCACTCATGATAGTTTAACGGGATTGTATAATCGACAATACTTCGATAAATTGATGGATACATATAATGAGAAGTTGGATCTTCCGATATCCTTAATAATTTGTGATTTAGATAACTTAAAACAAATGAATGATCAATTTGGCCATAAACGAGGAGACGATTTACTTTGCCAAGCAGCTCAATTACTCGGAAATTTTACTTCAGAACATACAACGTTGTTTCGAATTGGCGGAGACGAATTTGTATTCCTTGTAGCGATGCCAGACGAAAAAGAAGTCGAACATTTAGTCCAAAACATTGAACGTGAAATTGAGAAACATAATATGAATAATCCGCATTTACCAATTTACGTGTCCATAGGGTACGCCTATACAAACAGTTCGCGAGGTAAAATGGAACAACTGTATATCAAAGCAGATCACCATATGTATCAACAAAAATCGATGCGAAAATCACTTGTATAAAAATGAATACAATCAACGACAAGTTTTTCATTATTTCTCGGGAAATCGACATACCTTATCGGGAAATTTGTCTTATTCGTCCAACAGGCGCTCTTTCATCTCTGGTGTCATAAGCGAGCATTGGGGTGATGCCGAAAACCATTTGTGTCGGTTGTTTGCCACCCATCGATAAACAGCATCTCTTAATGGACGAGGAAAAAGAAATAACAAACCGCTTATTCTCCAACCCCCACCTAAATCAGTCAATAAACGAATCGCCCCGGACGAATGTGTGTAAGCATGCTCGTTTCGTATATATACGAACGTATCCATCTCATCGGTAGGAAGCCCATATGATTCTAAAAGTTGTACCCCCGTTGGTGATTGTAATGAAGCAAAATAAATGTCTTTTGTTCGATTGTGTCGAAAAACAAACTGTACAGTCCGATTACATAAGCCGCAATCTCCATCATACAGGACAATTTTTTTTACCAACAGGAACCTCTCCTTTTTCATTCATCATCGGGATTATTATAACATAGGTAGGAACATCCCTTTTAACAGAAACCCACCGTTCCTTTTGGATAAGAAACGGTGGGTTTGATTATTGAACAGCTACAGAAATATGTTGGAATGTCGTTACATCAAATAAGCCCATGTCGGTAATTTTTAATTCAGGAATCACAGGTAATGCTAAAAAGGACAGCGTTAATAATGGATTGAAATGAGTCGGTGCCCCAACAGCTTGAAGCGCTTGTTCCAATTGATAAAGCTCTTCAACGACTTGTTCTGCAGGATGTTTAGACATTAGTCCACCTATATGAAGTGGTAGCGTTCCGATGATTTTTCCGTTATCGGCGACCACGATGCCCCCTTGCATTCGTTCGATTTCTTGTATACACGTTAACATATCTTCATCGTTCGTTCCGACGGCAATTAAGTTATGGGAGTCGTGAGCAATCGTTGTGGCAATGGCCCCTCGTTGTAGCTTCATCCCTTTTACAATTCCAAGACCGATATTTCCTGTCCGGTGATGCCGTTCAATGACTGCTATTTTTAATTGATCTAGAGCAGTAGAAGGGACGAACAACCCATTTTTGACGGTGACGGATTCAATCCGCTTTTTCGTCATAATCGTATTCGGAATAATTTCCATGACATAAGCTTGATCGTTCACAGGAATTTGCAATTGTTCTTTTGTTATAGAAGGTAAATGAACAGATTGCGTAAGTTGCTCAGATAAAGTTCTGTCGTTCTGTTTCTCATGAAAACACGTTCCGTTTTGAGCGATGAGTTGTCCTTTGCGCCACACTTGGTAGATGGAAATGGTTTCTAAGTCATTAAGAAGTAAAAGGTCCGCTTCATAGCCTGGTGCAACGGCCCCTTTTGTATAAAGACCAAAGCATTCGGCGGCGTTTAACGTAGCCATTTGAATAGCTACTAAAGGATCGATTCCATGTTGGATGGCGAGTCTAATGCTATGGTCAATCGTCCCTTCTTCAATTAATTCGTCTAAATGTTTATCGTCAGTGCAAAATAGAAGACGGCGTGCCGTTTGTTCGTTGATGATAGAAATTAATGCAGGTAAATCTTTGGCTCCTGACCCTTGGCGAATCATAACGTAAAAACCCAAGCGTAACCGGTCTAATGCCTCCTCTGCAGTTACAGCCTCATGGTCATTTCGAATGCCTGCTGTGCGATATACATTCAGTGCTTCTATATTCAAACCTGCGGCATGTCCATCGATTTGATTCGTAACGTTTTGCGTCATCGTTAATTTGTCGAGCATCTGTTTCTCGCCTGTTAAAACCGCTGGATAATCCATGACTTCCGCTAATCCTAAAACGGAAGGGTGTGAGAAAAATGGGGCTAAATCGTCTGCTAATAGAGTGGCTCCTGCATGTTCAAACGACGTCGCCGGGACACAAGAAGGAAGCATAAACCGTAAATCAATCGGTGCTTCTTTGGCATCATCCAGCATAAATTGAATGCCTTCTTTTCCAGCCACATTTGCAATTTCGTGTGGGTCACAAATAGCCGTTGTGACGCCATGAGGTGCTAACATTCTAGCAAACTCTTGCGGTGTCACTAATGAAGATTCGATATGAATATGTCCATCAATAAAACCAGGGCAGATGTAGCGTCCTTCAGCATCGACCATCTTTTTCCCTTCGTAAGAACCAATGCCGACAATTTTTCCTTTATAAATGGCCACATCACCTGACATTATTTCACGAGTGAAAACATTCACAATCTTTCCGTTTTTAATCACGACGTCAGCTAATTTCCGTTTTGCACTAACATCGATCATTTCTTTAAGCAATTGTTGATTCATGAACATTCCTCCTCCTTATAAAAAAAGACCCTAGGACCTTCCTAGAGTTTGACAATAAGGAGTGGTATGCAAAAAAGGCACAATGTCCCTATATTACAAACCACCCCCGTAGTCAAACGATTTACGGTCGTTTGGTAGAGACTTTTGGGCCATATTCCCAAAATTATACGAGGGAAAAAGATATATTGTGTTTTAGTTTAATCAAAAGTACAAACTTTGACAAGAGAAAAATAAACGTAAAGTGCAAGCCAATTGGCCGAAAGTGCAAGCCAATTGGCCGAAAGTGCAAGCTCATCGGCGGAAAGTGCAAGCCCATCGGTGGAAAGTGCAAGCCCATCGGTGGAAAGTGCAAGCCCATCGGCGGAAAGTGCAAGCCCTCCGACTGAAACTGCAAGCCACCAGTCAAAACAGCAATCGAACCAGCCGAAACCGCCTACCACAGTCATTTCACAACATACCGTATAGCGAAAAACGTAACCTAAATACGAAATTATAAACCCTTATCCATTCAATCTGAATTCAGGCATACCACCTGTTCATCTATTTTCCCCATATGACGTCCGGGCAGAACATTTTAAGCATTCTTATTCCGATTTCGTTCGTAATGTGCCAACGTTAAGAGAGGCCATACGTAACGATAGCTATGATAATGAATATAAAAGCCTCCAGGGAGAGCAGCGCCTGTTGGATACTTCGTGCGCCAATCGTTAACGTGATTTAAATTGATTAATGCTTTTATCCCGTGTTGAATCGCACGGTCGTTTATATCGAGGCATGTTAATAAGGCATCAAGTGCCCAAGCGGTTTGAGATGGGGTGCTTACACCGAGAGGGCAGAACTGCTTTTTATGATCGCTTCGGCACGATTCGCCCCAGCCACCGTCTTCGTTTTGAATCGATAATAGCCACCGAACACCCCGTTGAATGGCAGTATGACTGCCGGGAACTCCAGCAGCCCGCAATCCTTTTAAAGCAGCCCACGTTCCGTAAATGTAACAAATACCCCAGCGCCCGTACCACGAGCCGTTCCGTTCTTGATGTTGCAGCAACCAACGCACAGCCGATTTCACCGAACGATGTTGAAGCGTCTTTTTCCGATATGTGCAAAGAAAACTAAGGACACGACCGGTTAAATCGGCCGTTGATGGATCTGAAAACCCATATTTGGCTCCATCATACGGAAGTAACGTTACCCATTCGGAGTCGGTATTTTTATTAAACGCACTAAATCCACCATCATCGTTTTGCATCGACTCTAACCAATGAGCACCTCGTAACCAGGCATCTCGATAATTCGCATCCGTTTGATATGGATACAACGCAGTTAAGGCAGCCACCGAATCATCGTTATCTGGATTGATGGTATTACTATCAGAAAATCCCCAACCACCAGGACGAACGTCTGGATTTCGATCCACCCAATCCCCATATTTTGTCTGTTGATGCAGTAAAAGATATCGGGCGGCACGTCGTAACGAATCGTGCCAAGGGGAGACACCGGCTTGTTGATAGGCTGTGCTCATTAAAGCTGTATCCCATACCGTTGAGGTCGAGTTTTGAACGTGGATTGTTTCGTCGGGGTTACATATAAATTCAATCAGTCCGTCAACAGCTTTTACAATCACCGGATTGTCTTTGGAATATCCAAGAGCAAGCAGGGCGTACACCATAAAAAACGTTGCACTGAAATAACTATACAGCGTTCCGTCGGGCTCAATACGTTGTAGCAAATATTGTTCCGCCGTTTTTAATGCTTTTTGGTGTAGTTCAGAAGGTAGGAGTAAAAGATGAGATACTGCTTGTTCGAAGAAATCTATTACTTCATCAAAGGACCGAAAAGTGGTAGAACCAAGAATGGGACGAATGTTAGGTGTTTCGTTTGTTGTTATCGAAAAATGTTGATTCGCGCAAACGAGAATGGGTGCTATATGAACACGGGCAGAACTGACTAAATCCTGAAATTGAAACGGAGACCAGTCTGGTAAAAGCAACACTTCTATCGGAACGGTCCACTCTTTGGACCAATCGTACTGTCCATTCATGGCAAGCATCACTTTTGTTAACGAGTGGGCTTGATTAATTCCTCCTTCTTTACGAATAAATTGCTCGGCTAAGCGAAGCTTCGGGTGAGAAGGAGATATCCCCGCATAGCGGAGCGCAAAATAAGCCTCAATTGTTGCGGACACATTTCCTTCTCCTTCATCGTCATACCACTTCCAAGTTCCATCTTCCGTTTGTTTTTTCCATAACCGGTCTACGAGCTGCTCAATCAGTCCATCATACGGGTATTCTAGCATCCGTAATAATATTATCGTATACGCGTCTGTTAAAATACCATTTTCAAAGCAGAAGCGAAACGAACCGTCGTCTGCCTGATAAGGTAATGTTTGTTGGATAATTCTCTGTATTTCTTCCGTACTCAAATTGAAGCCCTCCATCCTTTGAGGTAGTATCTGTTAACACCATATTCCAAAGGAAGGGGCATTATATCCAACTCTGGTACTTCCATAGAAGAAATTCGTTATTGAGAAAAGGGCATAAACTAAAAAGACCGTCATTGCTATTATTTGGAGCTATCGAGGAATGAAAAGGCAATTGAACATAGTTCGCTGGAAAAAAATGATATAATGAATAAAAGAATACTTCCAACAAAAGGAATTGAAACAAAATAGGGTTGTAATGGATACGATGCACATGTTTTTTATGGCGATACTGAGTAGTTTTATCGGTGAACACGTAATCAATCGTGTTATAGCCGCCATAAATCGTATGTACAAATTAATCTTTAACTTCAAAGGAAGCTGTTAACTACCATATACCAATACCTCTTCTTTGTTTACCCCAACAAAATTTTTATGAACCTCAATTGCGTTATTTATATGCATTAATCTGATTTATATTGGTAGAAAGGATGAAATTGATGAAAGTAGATGCGCTTGTTTTTGATCTGTACGGAACGCTTTTTGATGTATTTTCGGTAACGGAAACGTGTCGGTCTTTGTTTGGGGAGAAAGGTCCAAAAGTGAGTGAACGTTGGAGACAGAAGCAGCTTGAATATGCTTTTTTACGACAGGTAATGAAAAACTATGTGCCATTTGATGTCATTACAAAACAAGCGTTACGCTATGCGTGTCGGTTCGAGCAGGTGGAGTTAACACCAGAAGCAGAAAAGGAGCTCCTCAATCAATACGAACGATTAACACCGTTTCCAGAAGTCAAGGAAACGTTAACCGCCCTTTCCAACAAAACTCGGGCCATTTTTTCAAATGGACCTGCATCGATGCTAACTCCATTATTAGCTCATGCTGGGTTTGAAGTATATTTTGATGAAGTTATTAGCGTAGATGAAATTAAGCAGTACAAACCGTCACCAATGGTGTATCAGCATGTTGTCCATCGGTTAGGGGTTGGAAGAGAACACATCTTGTTTATGTCCGCAAATGCGTGGGATATTGCCGGAGCGAAAAACTTCGGCTTTCAAACGGTGTGGGTAAATCGCGCAGGACTGCCTTTTGATGAACTTGATGTGGAACCAGATTACGTGGTTGATGACCTTTCTAGCTTACCGACATTGTTAAGAAAGTGAGAGAAAGATCAATGTTACGAAGATTTCAATTGTTCTTTGTGGGAAGTATGCTTTTTTTTGTCGCAAGTTGTTCCGAACAGGATGTATCTTCTTTACAACTGAAGCCTTATACGTTTGAAGAGAATGAATTTCGAATTTTAAGTGTAACCCACTTAAATGCAACCGGCTATATCTTACAAGGAAACCTTCATTCCAATGTCGGAATTTTATACGAAATTGAAGAATATATCGACGGTGAACTCGTTGATACGATGAAATTTATGGACTATGGAGCAGAAGATAATTTGAAGTTCCTTCTGCTTTTTGGAGATCGAGACCTAGACAACGAGGATGCTCTTGAAATTTCTGTTGGGGGGATAGGTAGATCTTCTTCATATAAAGTCGAACTCATTCCGAATTATCTTGAAATGGGACGGGTAACTAGTACTCTAATTGGTGAAACTATCATTCTTGAAAGAGAGGTTCCCGTGTATCAAGTCCATTGTACTAACCGAAATGGGAAAGAGCTACGAGTTTGGGTTTACCAATGATAACATTGTCGAATTAATAAAGAAGAATAAATTCCCACAGGCGTTTCTTTATAAACTCACGTTAATGGATAAAGAAATACTACATGAAAGATTTTAAGTAGATGCAGACAATGAACATGGGATTTCGCACATATCTTTTTCCTTTGAATAAGGTAAAGGGAAGGAAAAAAGAAGAGAGGGAATGCCCATGTATCATCGTCAGTTTAATCCATTAGATTATTTTCTTGGTCAATTGGGACAGCCAAGTTATCCACCATATGATCAAACAGGATACGGTGGTTATCCGACGACTCCACCATCTGGAGCGGGGCAACAACCAGGATTTGGCCCACCACCTAGTTTAGTTCCTTTTCCTGGAGGGGGACAACAGCAAGGATTTGGAGGCCCACCAAGTTCACCACCGCCGTCGTTTACCCCTCAAGTGCAAGAAGGACCAAGTTTACAAGCCGTTGACCCAGGTGCCTTTTACGGATGTTTAAACAAATACACCTATGTCACCTTAACTAATTTAAGGTCGTTTTGGTTTTACCCAACGTATATCGGCCGAACCTCAGTGGCCGGTTGGAGATGGTATGGATCTTACTGGGGTTACTACGGAATGGATACGAGACGAATTCGGTCGTTTCAATGTTTTTAAAAATGTATTAACGGGACGAATAGAGGCTTCCGGTTGGTTGAGTAAGGAAGCTTCTATTTGTGCTAGTTCAGGTTAACTTTTTACGTTAGTGAATATTTTTATGAAACTTTTGACGTTCGTTTTCGTATACATAGATACATCCTTGTAGAGGGGAATGTAGGAGAGTGGTAGTAATTGGATTCGTATCAGCAAAAATTAATGCAGTTAGTTCAGAAGTTCTCCCAGGTAGGCGTTAAAATTTCCAAGACAAAATCAAGATTAGATGTCATTAAAAGTATCAAAACATGGACCACCTTACCATCATCCCTAAAGCACGATTTTTATAGTAAGGGACACTAGGTGCCAATCACCTAGTGTTTTTTCTTTTTACTTATGGCAGCGAATACACCTAAAAAAAAGGCAATACATATTGCTATCCATGAAGCAGTATTCAAAGTATTCAGCTCTTATTATCGATTAAAATCGATAAGTTTATCGTAATCGAGGCATTTTTGTAAAAAAATCACCAAACGTTTCATAAAAAAATAGAGAACTAGGGTAGTTGGTCTGTTCAACAAGGAGATATTTGCACCGAATCGACCACTTTTTTCACCTAAATTCCCCCCATGTGTGTAAAAAAAACACAAAAATAAATATCTAATTTAGCACTCACTAGGAACAGAATGATGAATCCGATTTCAATTCGTTTCATAAAATGGGAGCATCAAAGATATACATAAAATAGGGAGGGGATGCAATGAATCAGGCGATGTTTGATATGGAGACATTAAAAGATATTCGTCGAACAGCAGATGAAATTTCGTATACGTGTATGAATCGTCACTATTACACAGAAGTGGAAAATTTGAAAAAAGCCCTTGATCATGTATGTCGTGTGCTAGGTACGTTTGCCGACATTGAAATGCATCGGTTAAAAGGGCATTATGTGGCGTATGATCCTCAAGCGTATATAAAAGGGCGGTTACAGCTAGCCTATGACGCTATCAAGGTAGCACCTACAGATGACCAGTTTCCGGCTTAATGTGTGTAAACGTTATTCCTTGTCGAATAACGTTTTTTGTATGCACATTCGTACGGGACGAAGAGAAAGCTATTAACGAAACTTATTCGGATTTTCTATTCTAATCGAAACAACTTCTCCACAATTAAGGCAAAAAGTAAAAATTTTGTTCGAATACGTAGATATGGTTAATTTTTTATCTAACGGTTTGATTGGTATGAAGTCGGTACCCTCGGCAAATTCTGTACCATTACACTTAGGGCAATTCTCATTCATCAACGCCATCTCCCCTTTCTTTTTACTAATATTATTTACGTTGGTAACCAAAAGTTAGATTCAACAATTTTTCTTTATAGAAAGGCTCTGTTAAACGATACTGTTGATATGTATACATTTCGCTTGTGGCGGACGCTTTCCGCGGGCAAGCCGCAAGCCGCTTCCCTCGCTACGCTCAAGTATGGGTCTTGCTTGGCTTGCTGTTTTCGCTGAGAGTCGCCGCCTTTCGCTTCATGTAAATAACATGCTAAAAATCAACAACATATACATAGCCTATAAAAAAAGAGGGCGTAATCGAAACGCCCTCTATACGATTGACTTTTTTCGCTGAAGCCATTTGTAAATAAGGAAGACGGCAATAATCACCACTCCACCGACAACCGTGAGAAGCGTAAAGTTTTCCTCGATAAATGGCTTTGCTTTCGCACCAAGCGTTAAGATAATGATTGCTTCTAGGAAAAATCGTATGCCGCGTCCTATGACCGACCAGAAAACTAATGTACGAATTTTAATGTTCGAAATCCCTGAAAAAATCGTAAATACTTTATAAGGAATCGGGGTGAGTCCCGCAATTAAAATAGCCATCGAACCGTACTTTTGAAAATAGTCTTCTACTTTCACAATCCGCTCTTCGGAAATGATATACCGTAATACTGGTCGCCCTAGTTTTTTACCAATATACCAACCTAAGAGTGCCCCAAGGACAGAGGCAACCGTCGTGATAAACGCAAACCATAATGCTTTTTCCGGCTGGGCTAAGCTAATCGGAATGAGCAACACATCCGGAGGAATTGGAAAGAACGATGAATCCGCAAAAGAAACGAAAAATAGTCCGATGACACCAAACTCTAATAACCATTGTTCAATGTGATGAATCAACTCTGACATATGTTAAAAAATCTCCTTTTACTCTCGTTTTTGTTCATGAGAAGTATATCATCTTTTAATCAAAGCGTCACCTACAGTTCATATCGGAAAAAAGAGATGTAAAGGGCTTTACATCTCATTTGGTGCTTGAATGCGTAACAATCGAAGGCCTTCTGCTAAAACAATGGTGACGGCCTTCACAAGTGCCAGACGGGAAGGAAGCTCCTCATCGTTTGCAAGAATGCGAACTTTCCCATAATATTTGTTGAATGCCTGTGCCAGCTGGATCACGTATTTCGCGATTAAATGTGGAGCCAGTTGTTTGTACGCTTCTTCAATTACAACTGGGAAGGACTGAAGAAGTTTTACTATTTCCCAACTATCCTCATCAGATAATCCAGTATATTCATAGGAGGCCAACGAATGTTTCCGTAAAAGGGAATGGGCACGCGCATGTGTATATTGGACATACGGACCTGTTTCTCCTTCAAAATGAAGCATATCTTCTAATGAAAATTCGATGGAGTTCATTCGATCGCTTTTTAAATCGTGAAAGACGATCGCGCCAACTCCTACCGCTTTGGCCACTTTTTCTTTGTTCGGTAAATGCGGGTTTTTCCTTTCGATGTTTTCTTTCGCTAATTGGATGGCTTCGTGTAACACCTCTTCTAATAATATGACTCGTCCTTTTCGAGTAGACATCTTTTTCCCATCTTTTAAATACAAGCCGAACGGGACGTGAACCATGTTTTTCGCCCAGTCGAATCCGAGCTTTTTTAACACCGCAAAAATTTGTTAAAAATGTATGGATTGTTCATGACCGACGACATAAATGGCTTGGTCGAACTTATATTCACGTTGACGATAGAGTGCGGCAGCCAAGTCTCGGGTGGCATATAACGTAGCTCCATCTGACTTTTTAATTAAGCACGGTGGCAGCTGTTCATCCGCTAAATCAACGACCTCGGCTCCGTCCGATAACACAAGCAATTGATGCTGTTTTAGTAATTCGATGACTTCTTCCATTTTATCGTTATAAAAAGCTTCTCCGTGATACGAATCGAAGGAGACGTTTAACAGCTCATAGATTTGCTTAAATGCTTGTAACGACTCATCTCGAAACCATTTCCATAATAGTAGTGCCTCCTCATCTCCATCCTCTAATGCTTTAAACGTTTTTCGTGCTACATCTTCTAGGCTCTTATCTTTAGCTGCTTCATCGTGAAAACGTACATACAATTGAAACAGGGAGGCAATTGGCTTTTCCTTTACTTCCGCTTCATTTCCCCACAGGCGATACGCGGTAATGAGCTTTCCAAATTGTGTCCCCCAATCCCCAAGGTGATTAATTTTTACCGTACGGAATCCACATTTTTCAGCAAGGAGGGCAATGGATTGACCGATAACAGTTGAGCGTAGATGTCCCATGGAAAATGGTTTTGCAATATTAGGTGAAGACATATCAATGACGACGGTTTTGTTTTGGCCAAACGTATGCGAACCGTATCTATGTTGCTCTTGTAAAATCGTGTTCACGACTGAATTTCCAACCGACTTATCGAAAAAGACATTCACGTACGGACCGACGGCTTCTACTTTTTTAAAGAGAGGAGAGGTGAGCTTGCTAGCAATCATTTTGGCAATGTCGGCCGGTGATTGACGGAACTCTTTTGCTAACTGAAAACATGGAAAGGCGACATCGCCATGCGACAACTGCTTCGGTGTTTCAATCAACGATTCAATTTTATCTTTTGTCCAATGATCAGGTAAAACTTCGGCTAATTGTTCAGCGAATAAGACGTGTAAGTTCATAAACAAACGCTCCCTTTCTTTTCGTAAATAAAAAAGCTCGCCTCTTCAGAAAGAGACGAGCATACTCTCGCGGTGCCACTCTTTTTGCCATCTTGAGAAAAGATGACCACTTGACAAGTGATAACGGGTTGTACCGTCTGACCCTACTACTGGTTCGGACCAGCATCTCCGAAGTGCGCTTCATGAATAGGTTCATACTAGGCTTCCACCATCCCTAGCTCGCTCTTAATCCCCTATTCACTACTCTCTTCTTCACCGATGTTTCCCTATTGTTTCCATTTATTATACTCATTTGGTTGAAAAAAACAAGTGAATTATATACTTAACACCCGATTTTCTTCTGAAGCGAATAAGTACGAATGATGGTAATAGCGGATACTAAAAATAATGCCCATAGCTAGCATATTCCCCATCAATGAACTTCCGCCGTAACTAATAAAAGGGAGAGGGATTCCCGTAATTGGGAGTACTTGTATCGTCATGCCGATATTTTGAAAGACATGGAACGTTGTCATGCAAATAATACCGGCACAGACGTACGAATTAAAAGGATCGTTCGTATCAAGGGCGATCCTTGTCATATGATAAATGAGGAAAAAGTATAAACAAATGACGAGGCTTCCACCGATAAAACCATATTCTTCACCGATGACACTAAAAATAAAGTCGGTATGGTTTTCGGGAACATATACTTCGCGTTCTTTAAATCCTTTTCCAACAATCTCTCCGGAACCAATAGCTGTTAATGAGCGAACTAAATTAAACCCTTCTAATTGTTGATAATCGTATGGATTAAGCCAAGAATAAATCCGCGCGATTTGATAAGAATCAAGATACTTCTCCAATAAATGAGGAGCATAAAGAGCAATGAAAATGACACATCCAACGAAAAGAGAGGCCGTCATAAACAAAGGAAGTAGGATTTTCCATGTAATACCCGATACGAGCAGTAGCCCACTGGTAATCGCAACAATAACCATACTCGTTCCTAAATCCGGCTGCATCATAATAAATCCAAGCGGAATAAGTACGGTCACCCCAATTTTTACAAGTAAGATCATATCGGTTTGCCATGTTTTCTCCGGATAACGTTCATGGTGCTTCATAATTAATCGACTAACCGCTAAAATTAGAAACGTCTTCATAAACTCTGAAGGTTGAATCGATCCAATATGTTCGAACGTAAACCAACTTTTCGCCCCGTTTCGTGTTTCAGCGATACTGTCTGGAGCTACGTGGAGCAAGGCTAGGGACAACACACCGAAAATATAGAGAATCCATGAAAGACGTTTATATTGATCAGGATCGAAGAGCATGGCACTACAGATAATTCCAAAACCTACTACATACCAAACGACTTGGCGTAAAACGAAATTCGTATGATAAGGACTAGTAATTTGGGCGCTCGCAATGGCTAAACAACTAATGATGAAAAATAATAGCAGGATAAACGCCAACGTCCAGTCAAAACGGCTTGCTGATTGTTTTTGTTCCATAACCATAACCTCTTAATGGTAATATATTTCCTTTTTACTGTATCAAATTAAGTCTCAACTAACAATCATTTCCAATAAAAAAGAAGGAACGACGGATGTCATTCCTTCGAGCTATGAGTAGATTTCCGTTTTGGCAAGAGATAAGGGCGTTTGGGGCTCTTGCGTCATACTCTTTTTCTTTACTTCAATATATTTAATATGGTGCTCTTCCATTTTGATAATTTTGAAATCGTATTGATCGATTTCGATAATGTCTCCTTCTTTCGCATCGTAATTTCGGGTTAACACCCATCCGCCAATTGTATCTACATCTTCGTCTTCGATATGAATGTTTAACAATTCATTCACTTCGTTTACAAGCACTTTGGAGTCTAATATATAGTGACCTTCCTTTACTTTACGGATATGGGGTACTTCATCCATATCAAATTCGTCCCGAATCTCACCGACGATTTCTTCAATGATATCTTCAACGGTGACGAGTCCCGAGGTACCACCGTATTCGTCCATTAAGATGGCCATATGAATACGTTCCTTTTGCATTTTCAACAAGAGGTCATGGATGGGAATCGTATCAATGACCCGAATAATAGGGCGGATGTAATCTTCAATCGTCTTTGTCGAACGGTCTTTTACATTCAAAATATCGGTTAAAACTTCTTTCACGTTGACAAGGCCAATGACATGGTCTTTGTCTCCATCGATAATCGGATAGCGTGTAAATTTTTCTTCTGTAACGACTTGTAAGAAGGTTTCAAACGTATCGTCTTTCGATAAAGAAATAATTTCGGTACGTGGTACCATAATTTCTTTAGCGATACGATCATCGAATTCAAAAATTTTGTTCACGTATTTATATTCAGACTGATTGATTTCTCCGCTTTTGTAGCTTTCAGACAAAATAATTCGTAATTCTTCTTCTGAATGCGCTAATTCGTGTTCAGATGCTGGCTTCAAGCCAAACACTTTTGTCACGAGTCGAGCCGCACTGTTTAACGACCAAATAATGGGATACATGATTCGGTAAAACCAAATGAGTGGTCGTGCGACCAATAAACTAATGGATTCCGCTTTTTGAATCGCCATTGTTTTTGGCGCTAGTTCACCAACAACGACGTGAAGAAACGTAATGGTTGAAAAGGCGATGGCAAATGAAATGACATGAGCAAGAGAACTAGCAATCCCCCAACGTAAAAATAACGGCTCTAATAAATTAGCCACTGCTGGTTCACCAATCCAACCTAGTCCAAGCGCGGTAATGGTGATGCCGAGTTGACAAGCAGATAAATATTCGTCCAAATTGGTAATAACCTTCTTCGCAGCCACCGCATTTTTGTGACCTTCTTCGATTAGTTGATCAATACGAGAACTTCTCACTTTCACAATTGCAAACTCAGAAGCTACAAAAAAAGCAGTGAAAGCAATTAAAATGGCTACTAGCACCAAGTTATATATGTCGTCCAACCAATTTCCTTACCCGTTCGATAACGAGTAAGGAGTCACCTCCTAAATATACAAAGTTTTGATGATGAATGAAGAATAGGGGCATGTTCCCAACATATTATTCCTTCATTTAATCACCTCAAATTTCTTGATATTACTCATATTATAAGAAATGGAAAAACACATCGTCAATGAATGTTTATTTTACATAGAGAGGTCCTTTTTGCATTATATGATTAATCTTGTATATTTATGAGGGCATACTTACAATCTTTTCCCCTATTGCCGTATGGCTTCGACATACACAACATGATGTCCTTTCATTTCTTTTGCTTTAAAGGTATACGAGTCCACATCAATTGAATCTCCTTCTCTAAGATCGTATTTTTTCGTTAACAACCAACCGCCAATCGTATCCACTTCTTCGTCCGATAACTCTGTTCCTAACAAGTTATTCACTTCTTGAATTAAAACTTTGGCGTCAAAAATAAAATGATGTTCCTCGATTTGTTGAATCAGCGGTGGTTCGTCAGTATCAAATTCATCTCGGATTTCACCAACAATTTCTTCTAAAATATCTTCGACCGTGACTAATCCGGCAGTCCCACCGTATTCATCGAGAAGGATGGCCATATGCGAGCGTTCTTTTTGCATTTTTAATAACAAGTCATGGATGGGAATCGTTTCAATAACCCGAATAATAGGCTTGATATACGAATCCGACAGCGTGTGTTCCGAGCATCGCTTTAGGACATAGTCGGTTAACACTTCTTTAATATTAATAATACCGATGATATTGTCTTTATCTCCTTCAGTTATTGGATAGCGGGTGTAATTTTCTTTTTTGACGATTTTCATCATTTCACTTAACGAAATATTTTTTTCAAAGCTAACGATTTCGGTTCGGGGGACCATAATTTCTTTTGCCAAGCGGTTATCAAATTCAAATATTTTATTGACGTATTTATATTCGGATTGATTGATTTCTCCCTTTTGAAAGCTTTCCGACAATAATATACGGAGCTCTTCTTCTGAATGAGCAATCTCATGTTCTGAGGCAGGGGAGTAACCAAACAATTTTGTAATAAACCGTGCGGATCCATTGAGAGCCCAAATGAACGGATACATGATTTTGTGGAACCATATGAGCGGTTTAGCGACTAGTAAGGTAATTGGCTCCGCTTTTTGAATCGCTACTGTTTTAGGGGCCAACTCTCCTAATACCACGTGTAAAAACGTGATGATGGTAAATGCGAATGCAAATGAAATCGCGTGGGTTAACGAAGTAGGTAGTCCCAACGATTCAAAAAGAGGATGTAATAACGATTGAACGGTCGGTTCACCGAGCCAACCAAGACCGAGAGCCGTAATCGTGATTCCAAGTTGGCAAGCTGACAAATACCCATCCAAATTATTCAATACAATCTGAGCCGATTTCGCATGTGGGTGTTCTTCTTCCAAGAGTTGATAAATGCGAGAGGGGCGAACTTTAACAATGGCAAACTCCGAAACGACAAAAAAAGCAGTTAAGGCGATGAACAAGGTGACTAAAAAGAGTTGAAGAATCATGAAGGAAGAAGCTGACGCCAATTAAAGACGTCAGCCACACACCTCCTTTTCTGTAGTACTTGGCATTTTCGTATGATGATTAATGAAACCAGTAGTTTCTTTTACTTTAACCAGAAGCGACCAAGTCCATTCAAAAGAGGTGAGGAGAATTATAATAGGGCGTGTAAAAACCAGGAAGCAATCGTAAAGTACGTAATGAGTGAAAAAATATCATTAATTGTTGTAATTAATGGACCAGAAGCAACAGCTGGATCAATGTTAAAACGGTATAAAATTAACGGAATTATGGTTCCTGCTAACGTACCGATAATTAATGTAAGTAATAGCGAGCTACCTACGACAAAGCCTAATATGAGACTTCCTTGCCAAACATACGCAATGATAGAAATCAACATTCCGCAAGTTAGTCCAATAATTAAACCAACACCAAATTCACGCCAAATGAGCTTCATAATCGTTTTTGAATCAATGTCTTTAGAAGCTAGACCGCGCACGACGACAGCGAGAGATTGTGTTCCCGTATTCCCGGTCATCCCCGCAATCATGGGCATGAAAAAGGCAAGGGCAACGACTCTTTGGAGCGTATCTTCAAAAGAGGAAATAATGCTTCCCGATACGAGTCCGATAAACAATAGTAAAATGAGCCAAGGAAGTCGCCGATAAGCAGCTACAAAAGCTTTTGTATCAAAATCAATCGCTTTACCAGATGCGGACAATTTCTCGATATCTTCGTTTGCTTCTTGAATAACGACGTCGATAATGTCGTCAAACGTTACGATCCCCATTAAAACGCCTTCTTCATTTACAACGGGAATAGCAAGGAAGTCATATCGTTCAATGAGTCGAGCCACTTCTTCTTGGTCGGTATTTACGTCGACCGATATGACCCGCTCGTACATAATATTTTGGATTTTATCATTCATATCGGCCAATAGTAAGTCCCGATAAGAAACAACACCTACAAGTTTTCTGTTTTCATCCACGACGTATAAATAGTTAATCGTTTCTGCAAATTCAGCAAACGATTTTAATTTGTCAACCGCTTCGCGTACTGTGTAGTAGTTTCGAATCCAAACGAAACGGTTCGTCATTAAACGACCAGCCGTTTCCGGGTGATACGTCATCATATTTTGGACGATAGACGACTCTTCTTTTTTCATCCCGGATAAGAAGGATTCAATTTTTTCCGGAGACAAATCGTCAAGTAAAGAAGCTAAGTCGTCGTTGTCCATGTCGTCTAATACTTTCCCCGACTTTTCAGCACCTAATCGGTTCAGAACGTCTAATTGTAATTCACGATCCAGTTCTTGAATCATATCGGCAAGGACAGGAATGCTTAACTGCAACAAGAAACGGGTACGGTGCTTTTCTGGAAGATTGGAGTATACAGTTGCCATATCATATGGCTGCAATTCATCAAGTAAATGTTGCAGCTCTTTTCTTTTACCCTCTTTTAAATATTTGATAACAAATAAGGTAATTTGATCGTGTGTGAATTGTTTTACCATTTGCATTCCCTCCTCCCATTGTTTTATAAATGGTGGTAAAACGGACAAAACCACTTTCATTATTATAAAGGGAAATATAGCATAATGAAATAAATTCCGGTCAGGTTTGTTTATCCAATGGAAAAAATATTTGAGTCTTTATCAAGTTTTCCTATTTGGTCGGTCAGAAAAAGATGGCTTTAATTTTAGAGGACAGATAAAAAAGAGGACTATAGGTAAAATCCCCTTAGTCCTTTTCCTAATTAAAAAAGAAGTATATACTTTGAACACTAAGTGAAACAAGTAAAAAGCTTAAGAGAACAAAAAGTGCAAATGTAATATATTTCCATATATTTTTGTTTGATGAGGATAGATAAGTAAACAATCTCCATAGAATAAAACTAAATACAAATAAAAAAGCCAAAAAAGCCTGTATTTCAAATAAATATTCCAACATAACCATCCACTCCTTTTTAAACAGAGTATGCAAGTAAGCCAAAAGTGGATACGTTCACAGTACAATTATTTTTATTTTACTTATAATTGAGTAAAGGTCTTTTTTTTATGGGAGAATCGTGTACCGATAAAGTTTAATTAAGGTGTTTTTTATATTCAGAAGAAAATAAACAGTGGATGTTTGATAAATAGAATGGTTTTTCGGACACATGAGGCGTAAAATGGGATGGAATTTCGTTTTTTTTTGAACACATTTTTGAAAATTCCGGCCACATTCTTTCGGACGATAGGACTTCGCTCCGAAAATTTCTTTATATCCGATATAATAAAAATTAGATAGGCAGGCTACTTACAGAGAGGGATTGGGTATGAAACAGTTAGATACGAATGTAATTTATCTTCATGTGAACTATTCAGAACAATTTGTGTTATCGAATGGGATTTCTTTTGGTGAATTTGTTGCTTCCTTACCGAAGGACATTCATCAGGTACTATTATTAAAGCATCAGTTTGAAGACACGGAAGTACATATGCATACGTTATTGGACTATGTGAAAAAAGATCCTTTTTATCAGTTAGCACAAGAGGATGTTGCGAGTTATGGGGATTTTTGTTGGGTTGATTTCGAAGAGATAGAAGGAGCTGATGTGTTAGACGGACAAGAAATTGCCGAGCTGTTGTATTTAGGGCATATGAAGAAACATCTGCGACTTCCGTTTTTTCAAAAATTGAATAATCGTTACGTTTATCTGTCCCATGACGATGGGTATTGGACAAAAGTGTATTACCGATACTTTGAAGATTTTTATCACATACTTGGAGCAGTAATTGGTCGGCGCCTTTCGGGAACAAAGCTAGAACGGAGCTTTCTCCGTTTGAAAAAGAAACACTACCCACCGATTCCAAAAGAATTTCTTTATCCATTTATGGATTATTTGAAAGAAGGAATGGTCATTTCGTTTGATCACGTTCAGTTTTCACGGACAAAAATTGAGCTTCCTGTTTGGATTGCTGGCGATTTTCTGAACATGGACGAAATGTTAGAGCATTTTCAAAAAATAGCGAAACGTGAAGTCGATGGAAAAATTGTGTTTGACCGAAAAACAAGAGAGTGGCGCTCATACATCAACTAAGGAGTGAATAGGATGCAGCTGAAGTCACTCGTTGAAGATGCAGTCAAGCGTGTACTCGGAACCAGCATTGTAACAAATGTCCAAGAAGTAACTGGCGGAGATATTAACCGTGCGTTTCGGGTCGATACGAATGAGGGGCGACTATTTGTCAAAGGAAATCGAGTGTCTCCGACCTTTTTTCAACTGGAGGCACAAGGGTTAAACGAAATTCGCCAAACGAACACCATTGCTGTCCCAAACGTGATTGAGGTGACTGCCACTCCGGATGAATCGTGGTCGTTTCTATTATTAGAATGGATAGAAGGAAAAAAGTCGGCGCGAACAGAGGAATGGTTGGGACACCGGTTAGCCCAGATGCATCGCCAGCCGATGCCGTATCACGGTTATCACACCGACACGTATATCGGTAGTTTACTTCAGAAAAACGGTACGTACGAAAATTGGGTCGAGTATTATCGAGATGTCCGGTTAGCATCCCAAGTTCAGCAAGCGAAACAACGTGGTCGACTCCCCCTAGAGCGGGAAAAACGAATTCAACAACTACTGGAGCGAATCGAAGCGTGGCTACCTTCCGATGTACAGCCATCTTTATTACATGGAGATTTATGGGGTGGAAACTGGATGGTAGGTCCGAACGGAGAACCGTATGTAATTGACCCATCTGTTTTTTATGGTGATGCTGAGTTTGAACTTGCGTTTACAGAACTGTTTGGCGGTTTTTCTCCAACGTTTTATGCTGCTTATCAAGAAGTGAAGCCGCTATCTCCTTCATACGAAGAAGTCAAACCGTTATATCAGCTATACTATTTGCTCGTCCATTTAAATTTGTTTGGCGAAACATACGGTCCGTCTGTGGATCGGATAGTGAAGAAATATATAGGCTAACCCCTAATTTTATAACCAATATTTACAAATATTTTAATATTTTGGGCTCTATACTAAATGTGGTGGTCATGCTTATCATCTCAAGGGCTCAGATAATTCACAAAAAATGATTAAAAAATAACACCTTCTTCTCTCTCTTTGATAATCTAAAGTTGCCACACAATAGACACCAAAGGGAGAGAAGATAGGTGCTTACTCATTCTATCATAAACTTATTAGGGATTAAAGATAAGCATGTAGAGATTTTTGATTCAGGGGAAGAAGAAGGCGTATTTTGGTTTGAACTACATACATGTGTGAAAATGCAGAAATGTCCGAAGTGTAAAAGCCGTACAAAACGCATACATAGCTATCGAATGCGAAAAATACAGAGTTCATCAATGGCGGGAAAAAGAGTGTACTTACATGTGAAGAAGCGAAGATATCGTTGTACAACATGTGGTCATACTTTTTATGAAAAGCTTTCGTTTGTAGATCGATATCAACGTCACACGGTGGGCAAATGGGGTATCCGATTCGCGTACGAGCGTGTAGCTTAATTATTGAAAATGAACAAGTTTTACTAGTCAAGTTTCAGTCAGAAGAAGGGATTCATTATAACTTACCGGCTGGTGGTGTAGAAAAAGGAGAAAGTGTCATTGAAGCCGTCCGGCGAGAAGCAAAAGAAGAAGCAGGGATAGACGTCGAAGTAGGGGAACTGGCATTTGTGTTTGAATATGCCCCACATTTATTAAATGAACTGGTAACAAACATTCACGGCCTGCATTTAATTTTTGAATGTCATTTAAAAGAAGGGTCCATCCCCCACATGCCAGCACATCCGGATTCCGATCAAATCGGTGTGGAATGGGTCCCGTTGCATCGGTTAAATGACATCGTCTTATATCCCGCGATACAAAAACATATTGTTACGTTTGCTCACACGAAACGAACGATCCGTTTTTAGAAGAACGTCTGCTCATATCCACCTAATATTTTCGTTCCTTGAAAGGACAGCTTCGAACTCGATAAGTCCTGGTCTTTTATTAGCCAGGGCTTGTTTTTTTGCTCAAAAAATTTTTTTCATTGGTTTATAAGTTTGTATTTTTTTGAAAAATTGAATTTTATGTTTGTGACAAATTTGTTAAATAGGGGTGAATAGGGACGAAAAACGTAGAAAAGGCGAGAGAAAGGAGGAAGTTACCGTTTTCACTCCTTTTTCAATTGCATGTAACGGTATGATATGATGGTACATGTTTAATTTGACGATAGATTTATAAGAAAGAAGGTGAAAAGATGACTTATGGATGGAAGCAAGAATGGTTTGGTAACGTGAAAGGAGATATTTTATCTGGTATTGTTGTTGCGTTAGCTCTAATTCCGGAAGCGATTGCCTTTTCCATTATTGCCGGTGTTGATCCTATGGTCGGTTTGTATGCCTCCTTCTGTATTGCTGTAGTGATTGCATTTGTTGGTGGACGTCCGGGAATGGTTTCAGCAGCAACAGGAGCGATGGCCCTCTTAATGGTTAACTTAGTAGATGAACACGGATTGCAATATTTATTTGCTGCAACCATTTTAACGGGAATCATCCAAATTATTTTTGGTTATTTAAAATTGGCTCGGTTTATGAAATTTATTCCTCGTTCGGTGATGATTGGCTTTGTGAATGCGCTCGCGATTTTAATTTTTATGGCTCAGCTTGAACATTTTGTTGGGCAAGGCTGGGTGATGTATGCGTTAACGGCGGGGGCTTTAGCAATTATTTATTTATTCCCGCGCATCACAAAAGCTGTCCCATCTCCATTAGTCGCGATTATTATCATTACGGCAATTGCTGTAGTTACAAAAGTAGATGTGAAAACCATTGGCGACATGGGGGGAATTTCAAAAACGCTACCGATGTTTCTTATTCCTGATGTTCCTCTCAATTGGGAAACGTTAACGATAATTTTCCCTTATTCATTAGCCCTAGCGATTGTCGGTTTACTAGAATCGTTATTAACGGCTTCGATTGTCGATGATTTAACTGATACGGATAGTAATAAAAATCAAGAGTGCAAAGGACAGGGTTTAGCAAATATTGCGGCTGGATTTTTTGGCGGGATGGCTGGTTGTGCGATGATTGGGCAATCGGTCATTAACATTAAATCCGGTGGGCGTGGACGCCTTTCTACATTTGTTGCAGGTACGTTTTTATTATTTTTAATTATTGTTCTTGGGGACTTGGTCGTTCAAATTCCAATGGCGGCATTGGTTGGGGTTATGATTATGGTGTCCATCGGTACGTTTGATTGGAATTCATTAAAAATGATGCGTCAAGTGCCTGTAACGGACTCAATTGTAATGGTTGTAACAGTAGTTACGGTCGTCTTTACGCATGACTTATCAAAAGGGGTCTTTGCGGGTGTTATATTAAGCGCCCTTTTCTTTGCCGCGAAAATGTCAAAGGTGAAGGTAACGGCTCATTTGGATGAAGCATTAGATCGGAAAACATATACAGTATATGGACAATTGTTCTTTGCTTCGGTGACGGATTTACTTGAGCAAATTGAGTGGAAAGAGACCGCTAAACAAGTGGAAATCGATTTTTCACATGCCCACGTTTGGGACGATTCGGCAGTTGCAGCGATTGATAAAATTGTATTAAAATTACAAGAAAACGGCACAACCGTCCAATTGAAAGGACTCAATCAACCTAGCTTACGACTTGTTGAACGGTTAGCCGTGCATAAACAAGATCAGGTGAAGCTGTCTAGTCACTAAAACGGGGGATGACGATGAAATCGGTTTTATTAGCTGTTGGCGGTACGACGCACTCCATGAAAGCTGCCGAGACAGCCGTTTCTTTAGGAAACGATCACTTTTATCATATTGTTCATGTTGTTAGTCCATCGGAATCCAAACACGATGCTTGGTTAGGGTGGGATAAAGAAAAGCTACAATTAGAACGGAAACAAAAATTAAAACCAATAACCGATTTATTTGATGAAAAAGGTCTTCGATACGTCGTACATTTTTTAAAAGGAGAACCTGCAGAAAAAATTATTGAATTTGCAAATGCTCATCCGATTGATTTAATCGTGGTTGGTAGTCGAGGATTAAACAAATTCCAAGAATTTGTCCTCGGAAGTGTTAGCCAAGAAGTACTCCACCTTTCAAAAGTGCCTGTGTTAATCGTGAAGTAAAAAAACCGCTCTGCTATCAGAGCGGTTTTTTCTTTTGTTATGTTATATTTCATTGTTGATTTTTAGAAAGTTATTCACACGACGGCGACTCCAGCGGGAACAAGAAGCCACAAGACCCTTACTTGAGCGTAGCGAGGGAAGCGGATTGCGGCTTGCCCGCGGAAAGCGTCCGCCACAAGCGTAATGTATAAATATCAACAGTATCGTTTAACGATTTTCAAAAGAAAACACCAGCATTTCCACAAAAAATTCCCTCTTTGAATGTCTACTTCCACAAAAAATTCTCCCTTTGTGAAGTATAAACAAGTTCTCTCAATTTGACTTAAAAAACAACGCGATACTTTACAAATATGACGACGAAATTTTTATAAATATACAATTGATTTTATTTTTATACCTGGATATAATGATAAATAATTCCACGAACTGATGAAGGGGATTGAAGTATGAAAATAGGGATAATAGGAGCTTCTGGTTATGGGGGAGTAGAATTGTATCGGATTTTGTCCCGCCATCCGGAAGTGACGGAAATTAATGTTTATACATCAGGAGCCGAGGAGATTCCATATGAAAAGGTGTATCCACATTTATACGGGAAGACGACAGCCCGTTTACAACCATTAGCTCTGGAGTACATCCAAAACGAGAACGATTGTATTTTTTTAGCCACACCGTCGGGAATTTCCGCCAGACTAACACCGCAATTACACAACGAGGGCATAAAAATCATTGATTTATCTGGCGATTTACGATTAAAAAACCCGAACCAATATACAGAATGGTACAAAAAAGTTCCGGCGCCAGAAACAATTCTTTCTCAAGCGGTATACGGTTTATCGGAATTACAGGCAGAACAGATAAAAGAAGGAACGATTCTAGCCAATCCCGGGTGCTACCCGACGGCTACGTTACTCGGGTTAGCTCCGGTTGTAAAAGAAAATATAGTCAAACCAGGGTCCATCATTATTGATGCCAAGTCCGGCGTATCGGGGGCAGGGCGGAATCCGAATTTAGTGACCCACTTTGTCGAAGTACAAGACAACTTATCGATTTATAAAGTGCATGAACATCAGCACATTCCTGAAATCGAGCAGCAATTACACGATTGGGACAGTCAGATCGGCGCCATCACCTTTAGCACGCATCTTGTTCCGATGACGCGTGGCATTATGGCTACGATTTACGTCGAGTTAAAAGAAGATTGGGGGAATTATAGATTACAAGAATTGTATGAACAGTTTTACGCGGCATCCCCGTTCGTTCATATTCGTACCGATGGCACGTTCCCAAGTACGAAAGAAGTATACGGATCAAACGATTGTGTGATCAGCATAAAAAAAGATCCACGCACGAATCGACTCACGATCGTATCCGTCATCGATAATTTAATGAAAGGAGCAGCAGGGCAAGCGGTACAAAATTTTAACATGATGTACGGGTTTAAAGAAACAACGGCCCTCGACATGTTCCCGCTTTATCCATAACAAAAGAAAGGTGGCATCATCAAAATTGAAAGTAAAAGAACAGTTGATACAAAAGGTCGACAATGGCTCGATAACATCACCAAAAGGGTTTTTGGCTGGCGGAATCCATGCTGGGTTACGTTATTCAAAAAAAGATCTAGGACTTCTCGTCAGCACAAAGCCCGCTTCTTGTGCAGCGGTGTATACACAAAACCATTTTCAAGCCGCCCCGTTAAAAGTAACGCAAGATAGTATCGCCAAAGAGCAAAAGTTACAAGCCATCGTTGTGAATAGCGCGATCGCAAATGCCTGTACTGGGGAAAAAGGGATGCAAGATGCCTATACGATGCGAAAGCTTGTCGCGAAACGTTTACAGATTGACGAACACCTCATAGCCGTCGCTTCAACCGGTGTCATCGGGGAATTTTTAAAAATGGATAAAATTGAAAAAGGTATTGCTGAAGTACCATACTCGGCTACGTTGGAGGGGGCGCACGCTTTTGAAGAAGCGATTTTAACAACGGATACCGTTACGAAAAGTGCCTGTTACCAAATCGAAATCGATGGAGTGCCGGTTGTCATTGGGGGAGCGGCTAAAGGGTCAGGGATGATTCATCCGAACATGGCGACAATGCTTAGTTTTATTACGACAGATGCCAATGTCTCTTCGGAATCGTTACAACAAGCGTTAAAAGAAATTACGGACGTTACGTTTAATCAAATTACCGTTGATGGTGACACCTCAACGAACGACATGGTTATTGTCTTGGCAAACGGGGAAGCACATCATTCCATTTTAACGGAAGAACATCCCGATTGGGCAGTCTTTAAAGCAGGGTTACAAGCGGTGTGCGAAGATTTAGCGAAGCAAATTGCTCGTGACGGAGAAGGAGCGACCAAGCTTGTTGAAGTCGTTGTCGAAGGAGCGAAAACAACAACCGATGCTCAAGCAATTGCGAAACAAATTGTCGGATCCTCCCTTGTCAAAACGGCCGTTTATGGGGAGGATGCGAACTGGGGCCGCATTGTGGCGGCGATTGGTTATACCCAAACGGAAGTGAAACCAGACGAAGTAGCGATTTATATGGGGCCTTATTTATTGTTTAGAGATGGAACGCCACAACTCTTTTCCGAAGAAGCTGCGAGCACTTACTTACAAAATAAACATGTCACGATTACCGTCGTCTTAAACGGAGGAGAGGCGAAGGGGAAAGCGTGGGGGTGTGACTTAACGTATGAATACGTCAAAATCAATGCCAGCTACCGTACGTAATAAGCCAATAATGGTGATTAAGCTTGGGGGAAGTATGCTTCATAAGCTATCACCAGCATTTATGTATAGTTTAAAAGAATTGTTGAAGACAAATCATCTGGTGGTTGTTCATGGTGGCGGCCCGGCTATTAATGCCATGCTGGACCGGTTACAGATTTCAAGTGAATTTGTGAACGGTCAACGAAAAACAACTTCATCGGTACTTGAAGTCGTCGAAATGGTGTTAGCAGGAACAATGAATAAACAATTAGTAAAAACATTGCAGCAACACGAACTTCCGGCCGTAGGATTATCCGGTTGTGACGGCCAACTGTTAACGGCCTCGTACGTAAATCCAGAAACGTTAGGTCTAGTCGGAAAAGTCGAGTGTGTGAATACCCATTTACTCCACGCTTTACTTAAGGCGTCTTATTTTCCAGTTATCGCTCCGTTAGGAAAAACGAAAGAAGGACAGACGGTCAATATTAATGCCGATCTTTGTGCAGCTGCGGTGGCTGAACATATGCAAGCGGAAAAATTGTTATTTGTCACCGACGTCCCTGGAATATTTCATGGAGATACGTTAATCCAAACGGCTACTTCGTCGATGATTACGTCCTTACTCGATCAAGGAGTCATTTACGGAGGGATGGTTCCGAAAGTAACGGCTGCGATGTCGGTTTTGTCAACGAAATTAAAAGAGGTCATGATTGTAGGTGGACATCATGACATATTGAAAGATGGTCAAATGGTTGGGACGCGAATAACGAACTAACCTTTCGCGGAGCGGGAAACCCTCCATGGATGGAAATTTCACTATTTATAAAGA
This sequence comes from Bacillus sp. (in: firmicutes), assembly GCA_017656295.1. Taxonomy (NCBI): domain Bacteria; kingdom Bacillati; phylum Bacillota; class Bacilli; order Caryophanales; family Bacillaceae; genus Bacillus; species Bacillus sp. (in: firmicutes). Next base: position 26,796 of record JACDOC010000021.1, read on the forward strand.
GGCGGTGGTTAAGATTGAGTTGCTTGTTTCCGACATACGCTCGGTGGGAGGTTCCAGTCGAACGGGCAAAAGGGACGTACATTTACGATACCTCTGGAAAAGCATATTTAGATTTTACATCAGGAATTGCTGTTTGCAACTTAGGGCATTGTCCTGATGAAGTAAAAAAGGCCATTCAACACCAGCTGGAAAAAGTGTGGCACGTGTCGAATTTGTTTCAGATACCTCTTCAGGAACAAGTTGCACAACTGTTAGTTCATCATTCGGTGGGGGATGCGGTATTTTTCGCCAATAGTGGGGCCGAAGCGAACGAAGCAGCGATTAAACTCGCTCGAAAATATACCGGAAACCATAAAATCATTACGTTTTATCAGTCGTTTCATGGTCGTACGTATGCTACGTTATCAGCAACAGGACAAAAGAAAGTGCAAGAAGGATTTGGCCCGTTAGCACCGACGTTTGTCCATTTACCGTATAACAATGTGAGCGCCATCGAATCGTTACAAGGTGATGACATTGCCGCCATTATGGTGGAGGTCGTCCAAGGTGAAGGTGGCGTTGTGCCTGGGGAACACGCCTTTTTGAACGCCATCGCCGATAAGTGCCGCGAATTAAATGCTTTACTTATTATCGATGAAGTTCAAACAGGGATAGGTCGGACAGGAAAAAAATTTGCGTATGAACATGTCGGCATCGAACCAGATATTATCACACTTGCCAAAGGACTCGGCAGCGGTTTTCCAGTCGGGGCGATGATCGGGAAAAAGCATTTAATTGAAACGTTTCATGCGGGAAGCCACGGCTCAACGTTTGGAGGTAACCCGTTAGCGATGGCCGCTGCGTTAGCAACGATAAAAGTCATTTTTGATGAGAGTTTTTTACAAGACGTTACCCAAAAAGGAGATTATTTTATTCGGCAACTAGCGGACTCATTACATGATGTTCCTTTTGTTCGTGAAATTCGTGGTGTTGGATTAATGATTGGGATTGAGTGTTCGGGAGAAGTTCAACCGCTTATCACTGCTTTACGTGAAAAGGGTCTTCTTGTGTTGTCCGCTGGTCCGAACGTGCTTCGGTTGTTGCCACCATTGACAGTGTCAGTTGAAGAAATAGACATGGCGTTAGACATTATTTCTACTACATTGATTGCAAGTTAGCTATTTTTATAGTTGTGATTGTATAATAATGGAAAAATCGATAAAAACACATCGGAAGAAGGTGTTTTACTTTGAAAGGATTCTTAATCTTATCTGATGGTTCGGTGTTTGAAGGTGAGTTAGATGAACAGGCACCACCCTTGTGTGAAGGGGAAGTGGTTTTTTATACAGGAATGACGGGTTATCAAGAAGTGTTGACCGACCCGTCCTATAAAGGTCAAATTGTGGTGTTTACGTACCCCTTAATTGGAAACTATGGAATCAATAAAGTTGATGGAGAAAGCAAACGTCCCCAAGTAAAGGGGGTTGTAGTCTATCAAGCAACTGAAACATATTCTCATTACTTAGCCAATGAGTCGTTCAAAAGTTATTTAGGCAAATGGAACATCCCATGCTTATATCATGTCGATACACGCGCAGTGGTGAAAAAAATTCGATCATTTGGCTCACAACAAGCCGTTATTACTACCGACCCTACTTGGACGGTAAAGAAAGGCCTTTCGCAGAATCAAGTAGAAAAAGTGGTAAGTCAAACGATGGAAACGATTGGAAATGGAAATGTGCACATTGCGCTCATCGATTTTGGCTATAAAAAATCGATAGCCACTTCTTTAGTAAAGCGAGGATGTCGTGTGTCCATCGTTCCGTTTCATGAGATGGATACGGTGTATGATTTGAACCCAGATGGAGTGGTGTTATCAAACGGTCCAGGCAATCCGAAATCATTAACACCTTTTTTACCGAACATTAAAAAACTCATTTCATCCTTTCCGACGCTCGGTATTTGTTTAGGGCATCAATTAATCGCCCTTGCATTAGGTGGAGATACAACAAAACTACGCTTCGGTCATCGTGGGGCGAATCATCCGGTAATGGACCATCAAACGGGAAGGGTTTTTATGACATCGCAAAACCATAGCTATGTTGTGAACCCAGATAGTCTGCAACATGTTCCCGTACACATCCGTTTTACAAATATCAATGATCAATCGATAGAAGGGCTTGTTCATCGTCATTTACCGATTCTTTCGGTTCAATTTCATCCAGAAGCCCATCCAGGACCGAAAGAAGCTAGCTGGGTGTTTGATGAATATATAGCCGTATTACTTGCGGTAGGGAGAGAAAAAATATATGCCTAAAGATCCAACGATTAAAAAAGTACTCGTCATCGGATCCGGACCGATTATTATCGGGCAAGCAGCAGAATTTGACTATTCCGGTACACAAGGTTGTTTAGCGTTAAAAGAGGAAGGGATAAAGGTTGTATTAGTCAATAACAATCCCGCGACAATAATGACCGATACGAAATTTGCTGATGTCGTTTATTTTGAACCGCTCACTGTTTCCAGCTTAGAGACGATTATTCAAAAAGAACAACCAGACGGCATTTTAGCGACATTGGGTGGGCAAACGGCATTAAACTTAGCCGTAGACCTTGAAAAAAGTGGAATTCTCAAAAAATATAACGTTCGTCTTTTAGGAACCTCAAGTGAATCGATTCAACAAGGAGAAGACCGCGAACGTTTCCGGGCGCTCATGAAGGAACTGAATGAGCCAATACCGGAAAGTGAAATTGTAGAAGATATCGCTTCTGCTGTACAGTTTGCACAAACAATCGGGTATCCGATTATCGTTCGTCCTGCGTATACGTTAGGTGGAAAAGGTGGGGGCATTGCGTACAATGAAACCGAGCTTGTTTCCATCGTTTCCAACGGATTGAACATGAGCCCGATTCACCAAGTGTTAGTGGAAAAAAGTATTGCTGGCTTTAAAGAGATTGAATATGAAGTCATGCGGGATGCGGCCAATACGTGTATCACGGTGTGTAATATGGAAAACATTGACCCCGTCGGAATTCACACAGGAGATTCCATCGTGGTAGCACCTTCACAAACGTTAACAGACGAAGAATATCAAATGTTACGAAGTGCAGCGTTAAAAATTATTTCGGCGTTAAAGGTTGTCGGTGGTTGCAACATTCAATTTGCCCTCGATCCGCATAGTAACCAATATTACGTCATCGAAGTCAATCCGCGTGTCAGTCGCTCATCCGCTCTTGCTTCCAAAGCGACCGGGTATCCAATTGCACGAATGGCGGCGAAGCTTTCCATTGGCTACACGTTACACGAATTGAAAAACCCGCTTACGGAGTCAACGTATGCAAGTTTTGAACCAGCTTTAGATTATGTCGTTGTTAAATTTCCGCGCTGGCCGTTTGATAAATTTACGAAAGCAAACCGCCGACTCGGAACAAAAATGAAAGCAACAGGTGAAGTGATGGCGATTGATCGAACGTTGGAGGGGGCGTTACAAAAAGCGGTTGAATCGCTTGAATTACCAATAGTCGGTCTGTTGTTGCCAAAATTACAGGCCGAAGAGACTGCCCATTTGATGCAACGTCTTCAAGAAGCGGACGATGAGCGATTTTTCGTTATAACCGAATTGTTACGGCGAGGAGTCACCGTTGATGTGTTGCATCAACAAACCGGTATCGATCATTATTTTTTATCCGTAGTTGCTCATCTCGTGGCTTTAGAGAAGAAATTGGCGAATGAAGAACTTCAACCTTCTTTACTAGAGGGGGCAAAACGGTACGGCTTTTCTGACCGAGCGATTGCTCATTGGACCGGACTCACGGAAGAAAACATCCGCTCGCTCCGTCAAAAGTGGGGAATTCATGCGGTTTATAAGATGGTCGATACGTGTGCGGCGGAATTTGATGCCCGAACGAATTATTTTTATTCAACGTACGGTGGAGAAAACGAAGCCATTCCGAAAAAAGGAAAGAAAAAAGCGCTGGTGATCGGCTCAGGTCCGATTCGAATCGGTCAAGGGGTCGAATTTGATTATAGTGCGGTACATTGTATTTTAACGTTGCAGCAATTAGGGTATGAAGCGATTATGATCAACAACAATCCAGAAACGGTTAGTACCGATTATGAAATCGCCGATCGCCTTTATTTTGAACCATTAACGGTCGAACATATATTAAACGTGATTGAGAATGAACAGGTGGATGTCACCCTTGTTCAATTTGGTGGACAAACAGCCATTAATTTAGTTAAAGGGTTGGAAAAAGCCGGCGTTCCGCTATTAGAAATGAGCACCGATTTACTCGATGAACTCGAGGACCGGGAGAAATTCTACGCGCTTCTTGACCGTGCACACATCCCACATGTTAAAGGGACGGCCGCCAAAACGAAAGAAGAGGCGCAAAAAGCTGTTACAAAGCTTCAGTTTCCTATTTTATTACGCCCTTCATATGTTATTGGCGGAAAAGGAATGGTCCGCGTCGACTCAATGGACACATTTGAAGACATTATCGTCCAAACAGATGATGCTCATTTTCCATTATTGTTAGATGAATTTGTCGAAGGAAAAGAAATTGAAATCGATCTAGTCGCAGATGGAGAGAATGTATGGATTCCAGGTGTCATCGAACATATTGAACCAGCAGGTATCCATTCGGGAGATAGTTATGCTTTGTTTCCGTCACAGCATGTGTCGTCTTTAGTGAAAAAGCTGGTGAGAGTGTATGCAGAAAAAATAGTTCAGGCGCTTCATTACAAAGGGATTATGAATATCCAATTTTTATTACGCGACAAAGACGTTTTCGTATTGGAAGTCAACCCACGCGCGAGCCGTACCGTTCCGATTGTTAGTAAAATCACAGGGATTTCGTTAGTGGAAAAAGCAACCGAAGTGTTGTGCGGATCATCGTTAACGGATTTAAAATTACCTGACAAAGCCTCCAGTGAACAGGTCGCTGTTAAGTTTCCGGTCTTTTCATCCCATGCCCTCACCGATGTCGACTTAAAACTCGGTCCGGAAATGAAATCAACCGGTGAAGGAATGTGTGTTGGACTTACGGCCGAAGAAGCGATGAAAAAAGTGTTTGCCCACTTACAACCAATTAATGAACAAAACATTTTTATCGATGACAATGGTAGAGCATCGGACGAATTCGACCAATGGCTAAAATGTGGAGGGGGAAAAGTGTATTACAATCCTCTATCGACTGATGCTGCTAGAAGAAACCGGATAAAAGCCATCGAACGTGGCCTCACCGTCTTTACCGAAAAAGAAACGTTTGAAGCTTTTATCCATGCATGTGGATTGTACCAAAAAGTCAACACATAAGTGTTGGCTTTTGGTTTTTTGATATGTTGGTTGAGCCAAGCCAGCAAGTAAAGTTCTGGATAGACACGTAAATTAAGATGAAGGCAAGTAATTAAGTAAAAGTGGCAAGTAAACTTCAAGATCGGCAAGTAAATTTCCGACACTGTCCAGTAAAATCCCAACATTAAGAGTAAACACGGCTAGGAATCTCTCGTCTTAGATATGAAACGTCGTCAATACAACAAAATTGGCCTATATCTAATTGAGTTACTCACAAAAAACAAAAGAGACAGCCATAAAGCTGTCTCTATCACTTCATCCTTTGTTGACCGTGGAAAAAATGTACTACTTTCAAATGGCAGTTCGAAAAAACTTACCCTACTTTTTTAACCCCCGTTTGTTCTAATTGGTCGGCACGTACAAAACGATCAGTAATGGCTGTTAGGGCACCGTCGCCAGTTACGTTACATGCTGTTCCGAAGCTATCTTGTGCTAAGTAAAGGGCAATCATTAAAGAAAGCATTGTGGAATCAAATCCGAGCATCGATTCAAGAAGCCCTAAAGCGGCCATGACAGCACCACCCGGAACACCAGGAGCGGCAATCATCGTAATCCCAAGCATTAATATAAATGGGAATAACGTACCGAACGCTGGGACTTCTCCTTGCAATAACATAACCGCCATCGCACAGCTTGTTAGTGTAATCGTACTACCAGATAAATGAATGGTCGCTAATAACGGAACGGAAAAATCGGCCACTCGTTCTTTAACTCCTAATGTTTTTGTATGTTTCAATGTGACCGGAATCGTTGAAGCGGAGGACTGGGTACCAAGCGCTGTAAAATAGGCTGGTAACATCTTTTTCAACATACCAAATGGATTTTTTTGACGTAAGGAGCCAGCAACAGAATATTGAATCAATATATATACAAAATGAAGAACGATAATCATGACAAACACTTTGGCGAAAACGCTCATAATGGCTCCTACTTGTCCTCCATTGGTCATATTGGCGAAAATACCAAAAATATGAAGCGGTAATAATGGAATAATCACGCGATCAATTAATTTTTCGATGATGTCTCTGAAATCATTAAGTACTCGTTGTAACGTATCCCCTTTAATAGCCGCTAATCCAAGACCAAGCGTAAACGCAATAAGAAGTGCCGTCATAACCCCCATAATTGGCGGCATGTCCACCGTAAAATATGGTTCGAGCAATACTTTTTCTGGATTCTCGAACTCTCCATGGGTCGTTTGATTGGCTAAAAGAGTTGGGTATAACGTTTTAGCTGCAAAAAAAGCTAACAATCCTGCCCCAACCGTTGATCCATATGCAATACTTGTTGTCAATCCAAGTAGTTTACCAGCTTCTTTTCCCATTGTGCCAATACCCGGTGCAATGAACCCGATGATAATTAACGGGATGGCAAATCCTAAGAAACTACCAAATAAACTATTAAATGTGGCAAACAGTCGAATTCCCCATTCGGGAATGACTAATCCTGCTCCGATCCCTAGAGCAATTGCTAAAATGATTCTAGGGAGTAGTCCAATACGTTTCATGGTACTGTCCTCCTTAAAAGAACAACTGTATTTTATAGGTGGATTATACAAGGTTTATCCATGAGTGTTAAGAGGAAAAAATATATACGGAATAGCAAATAAATTAGAAAAATTCAGTTAAATAAACGTTTGTTTAAATTCAAAGTAGCAAAACAACCTAAAGACGGCATACTAATAAAGAAAGCTGCCTAGAAATAATTTTTTAAGAGTAAGAGAAAGAGTCTCCTACTTGGCATGGAAAGTGTTAAAATAGAGTCATCTCAAGAAATATTGGAGGTTCCTTATGAAAACGAAACTCTGTTTATTATATGGTGGAAAATCTGCTGAACATAAAGTATCTTTACAAACAGCAAAAGCGGTCATCCAAGCGTTGGATCCGGACAAATATGAAATTCATCCTGTTTATATTGATACAGAAGGGGCTTGGATTAAAGGTCCTCAACTGAGCGGACCAGTGGAGGATGTAAAAGCCCTCGTATTCTCCAAAGGAAACGAAATTGTCCCAACGGAGTTATCCGTCACTGTTGGTTCTTCTCTGTCCGATGAAAAAGGCTATGATGTCATCTTCCCTCTTTTACACGGACCAAATGGGGAAGACGGAACCGTACAAGGAATGCTTGAACTATTAAATTTACCGTACGTTGGTAATGGAGTGTTAGCTTCCGCGGCAGGCATGGATAAAGTGATTATGAAGAATTTATTCGACCAAGCTGGTTTACCGCAAGTAGACTATGTTTGGTTTATAAAAAGCACGTGGAAAGCCAATCGCGAACTAGCGTATGAACAAGTAGAGCGCCGTCTTGGCTATCCGTGCTTTGTCAAACCAGCCAATCTCGGTTCAAGCGTCGGAATTAGTAAATGTAACAACCGCGAAGAATTAGACAAAGCGTTTGAAGAAGCGTTCCAATTTGACCGAAAAATTATTGTTGAACAAGGCGTTCAAGCACGGGAATTAGAGGTCGGATTATTAGGAAATGACCATCCAGAATGTTCGGTGGTCGGAGAAATTGTTCCGAAAAAAGAATTTTACGATTACAAAGCGAAATATGAAGATGGAGATACCGCATTAATTATTCCGGCAGAGATTCCGGAAGAAGTGGCCAAGGAAATGAAAGAAATGGCCATTCGTGCATTTAAAGCCCTTGACTGTTCGGGTTTAGTTCGGGCAGACTTCTTCTTGACAAAAGATGGAAAACTTTTAATAAACGAAGTAAATACGATGCCGGGATTTACGCCGTTTAGTATGTTCCCTTTACTTTGGAAGCATACAGGAGTAGAATATCCTCAACTCATTGAAAAGCTTATTCAGCTTGCCATCGAGCGGTACGAAGAAAAACAAGAGATTAAACACACAATGGATGAATAAGGGGTGAACTCGGCAGTGGCCGAGTTTTCTTTTTCACCCCTTAAACTTGGAAAGGAGAAGGAAAATGATACGACGAACAATTGGTCAAATTGCCCATATGATTCCCGTACAAAATGATGTGTCAGCGTATTCAATGATCGAAATTCATGGAGTGTCAATCGACTCAAGAAAAATTGAAAAAGGAAATTTGTTCATTCCATTCCAAGGGGAAAAAGTTGATGGACATCAATTTGTTGAAGATGCCTTTAGAAAAGGAGCAGCCGCATCGCTGTGGAAAAAAGACGTACCGAATCCGCCAAAAGATGTACCGATTTTGATGGTGGACGACCCGTTACACGCGTTGCAGGAACTTGCTCGTGCTTATCGAAATGAACTCCAAACAAAGGTTGTCGGTATAACAGGTAGTAATGGAAAAACGACGACGAAAGATATGACAGCGTCTCTACTTTCACGCAAATACCGGGTCCAAAAAACAGAAGGGAACTTTAACAATCATATCGGATTGCCTTTAACCATCTTATCCTTAAGGGAAGATACAGAAGTTGCGGTCATTGAAATGGGAATGAGTGCAAAAGGGGAGATCTCTTTCTTAACGAAATTAGCTCGACCAGAAGTGGCCATTATTACGAATATTGGGGAATCGCATTTACAAGATCTAGGCTCAAGAGAAGCGATTGCTGATGCGAAATTAGAAATCGTAGAAGGACTACCGAAAGACGGTCTTCTCCTTTACTTCGGTGATGAGCCTCTCCTTCGTGAACGCGTACAGAACATGAAACAGGTTCGTACAAAAACGTTTGGTAAAATGTCAACGAATGACGTGTATCCGACGTTTAATGAGCAAAAAGGGCTTGGAACGGTTTTTTCTATCAACCGCCAACCAAACGAGCAATTTTTCCTTCCTGTTCTTGGGGCTCATAATTTAATGAACGCTTTAGCCGCGATGATGGTGGCCGAAGAGTGGAACATTTCATTTACGGAGATGAAAAAAGGTCTAGAAAACCTTCAGTTAACAAAAATGCGCATGGAATTATTAGAAGGAAAAAATGGTGCGAAATGGATTAACGATGCATACAATGCGAGTCCTACTTCCATGAAAGCAGCGATTCAATTACTGGAATCTCTCCAAGGATTTGAGCGAAAAATTGTTGTACTTGGGGATATGCTAGAACTAGGGCCACAAGAAAAAGAATTTCATTTCCAAGTTGGAAAAAGTATCGATCCTAATCGCATAGACTATGTGTTTACGTACGGAGAATTAGCTGCATTCATTTCAAATGGCGCGAAAGAACAGTTTCCTTCCGATCGTGTGCTTTCGTTCAACGATAAAACAGAGTTAATCAATCACTTAAAACATGTGGTAAAGGCCAATGATGTCATTCTCGTGAAAGCATCGCGAGGAATGCGTTTAGAAGAAGTTGTACAAACGTTTGTTTAAAAAAACAACAGCTTGGCAAAACCGAGTTGCTGAGGCTGTTCTTTTCTAAGGAGGCTGGCATTTTGATTGGTTGTTTATGTCTTCATGGATTTACCGGAGCTCCTTATGAAGTTCAACCATTAGCCGAATACTTAAAGGAACATACCGATTGGAAAATCGTTGTACCAACGCTTCCAGGACATGGAGAGGAGTTACAATTAAAAGGGGTGACCTATCACGATTGGCTACAACATGCGGATGAAGAACTAACTCGTTTAAAAGAGGAATGTGATCACGTGTACTTAATAGGCTTTTCCATGGGAGGGTTAATTGCCGCCTATTTAGCTACGAAATACGATGTTCAAAAACTTGTCTTATTAAGCGCCGCTGCCTATTATATAAACCCCTCACAATTAAAAGAAGACGTCCTCATGATGGTGAAAGACTCGGTTCGAGGAAAACTTCATGAAAATGAATTGTTTCATCGATACAAAAAGAAAATCGTTGCGACTCCTTTATCAGCGACGATAGAATTTCGAAAATTAGTGAAGTTTGTACGACCGAAATTACGCCACGTAACCATTCCGACACTGATTGCTCAAGGGGAATGTGACGGCATCGTTCCGGTAAAAAGCGCCCAGTATTTGTATGAACGTATCGGTTCTCCAAAAAAAATATTATTTTACTCCAAAAAGGCAAATCATCATATTTGCCATAGTGAAGATTGCGAAGAATTATTTCAAGCGGTGTTAAATTTCCTTCGTGAAAGCATGTAAGAAGTCTGACATGAAAACGTTACATTGAAATCATATGGAATAAATGGTAACATAACGATAACATCTTATGTATTTTTTGAGATACAAGTGGTTTCACTTGTATTTTCATCAATCGCTCTTCTTCGGAAGAGTATCTTTTTTTGATTTGAAAACGTTCTAGTATTCGCTTGTATTGAAGGCTCGGTCCAACCCGAGTTTTCTTTTTAGTAAATCGAGAGCATCATAAGATGATTGACGAATGATTAAAGGAGATTGAGTAACATTGACGAAGTTTTCAGCATTAAATATTAGCCCGACTGTATTAAAATCCATTCGCCGAATAGGCTTTGAAGAGGCCACCCCAATCCAAACAGGAACGATCCCTCTTGGGCTTGAAGGGAAAGATATTATTGGCCAAGCACAAACAGGGACAGGAAAAACCGCGGCGTTTGGTATTCCGTTAGTGGAAAAAATTAATGTCAAAGAACCAGTTGTGCAAGGAATTGTCATCGCACCAACGAGAGAACTAGCCATTCAAGTATCGGAAGAACTTTATAAAATTGGATCCGATAAAAAAGTCCGTGTATTAGCAGTTTTTGGCGGACAAGATATTCAACGGCAAATTCGAGCGATGAAAAAACGTCCGCATATCATTGTTGGGACACCTGGCCGGTTGCTTGACCATATCCGCAGGCATACGTTAAAGTTGGACCGAGTTCATACGGTGGTTTTAGATGAAGCGGACGAAATGTTAAATATGGGATTTATTCATGATATTGAAGCGATTTTTTCCCATTGCCCTGACGACCGACAAACCTTATTATTCTCAGCAACGATGCCTGAACCGATTAAAAACATGGCGAAAAAATTTATGAAAGACCCGGAAATGGTTCGTGTACAAGCGAAGGAAGCGACCGTTCCTCAAATTGCGCAATACTATATTCGCGTGCAAGAAAAAGAAAAATTTGATGTTTTATCACGCTTATTAGATGTTCAATCCCCAGAATTGGCCATCGTTTTTGGGCGTACGAAGCGTCGTGTAGATGAGTTAGCGAAGGCGTTGAATATTCGTGGTTATTTAGCGGAAGGAATTCATGGTGACTTGAGCCAAACGAAACGGTTATCTGTGTTAAAAAAATTTAAAGAAGGCCGAATCGACGTGTTAGTAGCAACGGACGTCGCTGCGCGTGGGTTAGATATTTCGGGAGTCACTCACGTTTATAACTTTGACATTCCGCAAGATCCGGAAAGCTACGTGCATCGTATTGGGCGGACGGGTCGAGCGGGGAAAGAAGGGGTGGCAATGACGTTTGTCACTTCCCGTGAAATGGGCTACTTAAAAACTGTGGAGCAAACGATTAAGAAACGAATGATGCCGCTACGTCCGCCAACATGGGATGAGGCGCTTGAAGGGCAGCAACGTTTGGCGAAAGACCGTTTAATCAAAACAATAAACGAAGGTACCATTCAAGAATACGAAGCGGTCGCGAAAGAGCTGTTAAATGAGAATGATGCCCTTTCTATCGTTGCCGCTGCGTTAAAACTGTTAACGAAAGAACCAGACAACACACCAATTCAATTAACAGAAGAATCACCACTACCGAAGAAGAAAGAGCAAAAATACGAATTCCAAAGAAAGCCCCAAACAAGAAAAGGCGGAAAAAAAGAATTTGTCGGAAGCCGCCGAAGATAATCCATTTAAACTTGGCTGACCTTAAACTTGAAGGTCAGCTTTTTTCGTATTATCAATTGAACCGAAAATAAGAGCGTTCAAATTTACAAAAAGATCACCGAATCTCTTTAGCTATTTATCCGTAAATAATTACGGATGAAGAGTGTAAAATGTTGTAAAATAGAAGAAGCGTCAAAGTTAGTGAAGGAAAGTGAGGAGTATGGATGTGAGAGGAGAACCAACCAATCGAATTTCGACGAAAGCATTGAACGTTTGGCGAATTTCCAATGCTTTTTCCGCATTGATTCCATGGGTAGTATTTGGCGGGCTTCTTGCCATGTATTATATTTTCCAATGGCCGCTATGGATTAGTGGAATTGCGCTTATCATCGCCTTTCTTTATACCATTCTTGCTGTTTTTTTATTTCCAAAATTACGGTGGAAGCGATGGCGTTATGAAGTAAGAGACCATGAAATTGAAATTCAACGTGGTGTCTTTATCATTAGTCGCACAATAGTCCCCATGGTTCGCGTCCAACATGTTGATACTGTTCAAGGCCCGATTTTACGAAAATACGACTTAGCAACGGTGTTAATATCAACTGCAGCAACGGTTCATGAAATTCCCGCACTCGATATTAAAGAAGCGGATGAACTTCGACATACGATTTCTATGCTGGCAAGGGTGGCGAAAGAAGATGTCTAGCACGAAACGTTTACATCCGATTTCAGCTGTTTATGAATTATTAAAAATGTTAAAAGAGCTTATTATTCCTATTTTGTTTTTTCTTTTTGTCGGAGAAGATGGAACAACATGGGATAAAATTTCGTTTTGGGCGTCCATGGCCATTATTGTATTTGTGTTTGCAAGCGGCATTTTAAAATGGCTTCGGTTTACATATCGAGTAGAAGAGGGAGAAATCCGAATTGAATCAGGGGCGATTATTCGAACTAAAAGGTACATTCCGTTAGAACGGATTCAAAGTTTAAGTTATACGGAAGGGATTTTACATCGACCGTTTGGATTAGTAAAAGTAAAAATCGAAACCGCTAGTGCTGGAGCTGAAGCGGAAGCAGAGCTAACAGCCATTACAAAAGCAGATGCGGAGGAATTACAACGTATCATTGCTTCTCAAAAAGAGCATGCTCAATCGGAAACGAAAACAGGAGAAGAAACTAAAAAACTTGAAAACGATTCAACGATCGTGTATCAAATGACACCAAAAGAGCTTTTAATTATGGCTAGTACATCAAGTGCAATTGGGGTGATTCTTTCCGCTTTTTTTGCTTTATACACCCAGGTGGAACAATTTCTTCCATTAGATTGGTTGTACGATGAGTTAGAGCAGTTGGTTCGTAGCGGGCTTGTAATACTCGCGATTATTTCTATTTTAGGATTGGTCAGTGCATGGGCGTTTGGAATTGTCTTAACCTTTCTTAAATATGGGAATTTTACCGTTAAAAAAGAACGAAATGACGTCATTATCTCTAGAGGGTTATTAGAAAAAGTTTCAATTACCATCCCGATTGAGCGGGTACAAGGAGTAGTTTTTGTTGAAGGAATTCTCCGACAGCCTTTCGGATTTACTTCAGTGAAGCTCGAAAGCGCTGGTGGGGAAGGAAATGAAAAAGATCAAACTGAAAAGGTGATGATTTTACCGTTTATTCATAAAAAACGAGTCGTACCGATTTTACAACAATTATTGCCGGATTACGAGTTTGACGTTCCGTTACAGGCAGTATCCGTGAAAGCAAAAAGACGGTATATGATCCGCGAAGCGTTCAAAACCGTGCCTTTTGTAATTGCATTATCAACTATTTTTTGGCCTTATGGTCTATTTTCTCTGCTACTTCTTGTTCTAGCAGGGGGCTTTGGGTATATAAAGTATAAAGATGCTGGATGGCACGTAACGGCAACCCAACTAACCACTCGCTCAAGGGTGCTCGCTCGCCAAACTTTTTTCATGAAAAAAAATCGTATTCAGTCGATGGAACTGAAACAAGGATGGCTACAACGACGGAAAGAGCTTGTCAGTGTAACGTCAACCATCCGTTCTGGAGTTTTAGCGGAAGTTGGAAAAGTCGTCGATATGGAGATGGAGGACGGTTTTTATGTTTATGAATGGTACCGTCCGAGAAAAGAACACCAGGAGTACAAGCTTGAAGAGCCCCACTTTAAGATAGGCGATGAACAAAAAAGCTGACTCTTCAATACGAGAGAAGAGTCAGCTTTATTAATAACTTACTTTTTATTCCAAAACCAGCCGATACCGAAGCCAGCGAGTAATCCAGACATATGGGCCGTGATATTGACTCCTGATTGGAAAAACGTCATGATGCTACCAATAATCACAATGGGAATTACGACTTGGGATACTTCCCGAGCAAACCAACTTTTTTGGAGTAAGACAACGGATATGTAATAACCAAATAATCCAAAGATGGCTCCGCTTGATCCGACGTGAATATACGTTAACGGTTGGAGAAAAAATGTAGCAATATTGGCTAATACACCACTAATCAAATAAAGAAATAAAAATTTCCCTTTACCTAATAACCGTTCTAAGGCAGGACCAAAAAGAATTAATGAAAAACTATTAAATAAAACATGTGCAAAACCACTATGTAAAAATATAGGGGTGACTAAACGCCACACTTCCCCATCAGCAATATAAACGTTTACACCTGACAAAAGAGCGAATAGTTCTTGAGTTGGGAAAAAGGGTGTATTTGTGATGATATAAAGAAGCAGATGAACTGCAACCAAAATCGTAATCACGGGGTAGAGCTTAATAAATTCCGAAAAACTTTCGGTTCGAACAAACATCTTTTCAACCTCCGAATCAACTACAATTGGCCTACTAAGTATTGAATATAACCATATTGTACAATATGAATAGATACTAAAAAAACGTATAAAGAAGGTGAACCGAATGATCAAAGGAATTGGGATTGACATTATCGAGTTTTCTCGAATTCAATCCGTCTTTAAAAGACAGCCAAAATTTATTGAGCGAGTGTTAACACCGGCTGAACAAGAACAATTCCATCAACTTTCTGAACGACGTCAGTTAGAGTTTTTAGCCGGACGTTTTGCAGCGAAAGAAGCGTTTGCTAAAGCGTTGGGCACGGGAATTGGAACCGAACTCTCATTTCAAGATATTGAAATTATAAAAGATGAAAAAGGAAAACCTTATATTACATATAATGAATACATTGTCCACGTATCCATCTCCCATAGTATAGAATATGCCGTGGCTCAAGTGGTCATTGAAGAAATATAACTTATCCACCATTTTACGAGACGTTCACGAAATTTAGACATACTCCCTTTGGTTGTCTCATATATTCTTAATGCAATAGGAGAGACAAAGTACAAGGAGATTAGGCATTAAAGGAAACTGGGTGATCACCAGTAGTAAAGAGTATGTTCGTTGTTAGGAAAGATTTTTAACCACACCATATAGTTCTCCACCAATAGGTTCAGTTCCTTTTCCAAAAATGATTTCTCCTTGTCATCTCTTCGTGACGTTTAAATGAGACATTAAAAGGGGTTGAATGTATGAGAAAATCGGTCTGGCTGTTCGTTGTTTCGGTATTAACAGTGCTGGCACTTTCGGCATGTGGTTCAAAATCTCAGGAAGAAGTCGTGGAGCATTTAACGAAGAAAGTTGAAAAGTATACGAGCTATAAAGCAAAAGCAAAAATGACGTTAAAAATGGGAATGGACCCCCAAACGTATGACATCGAAGTGTGGCACAATAAACCCGAATATTATCGGGTAAATTTAAAACATGAAGGTAAAAGCGAGAGTCAAATGATCTTAAAAAATGACAGCGGTGTCTATGTATTAACACCAGCGCTAAACAAAAGCTATAAGTTCCAAAGCGATTGGCCAGAAAATACAAGTCAAGCGTACTTATACGAGTCGTTAGTGAAAGATATATTAGAAGATCCGAATGCGAAATTTAAAGAAACAAAAGAAAACTATGTATTTGAAACGAAGACGCGCTACCAAGATACGAAAATGTTACCTTATCAAGAAATTACGTTTAATAAAAAGGATTTGTCTCCGAAAAGTGTAAAAGTAATGGATCCAGACCGAAACACGCTAGTTACTGTTAAATTTTCTGAAGTATCGTTCGACGTAAAGTTTGATAAAGACGCCTTTGATACGAAGAAAAATATGACTGGTGCGCAATTAGAAATTCCGGTATCAACGAATGAAAACGACAATCAATTTACGGTGAAATATCCGATGGCTGAACTTCCAGGAGTTACTCTCGTCGATGAGAAGGAGGTCGTAACAGAAAACGGTAAACGAGTCGTTCTCACGTACGGTGGAGAAAAATCTTTCACTATAGTTCAGCAAAAGGTAGAGGTTATGCCTGCAGCGACTGTATCTACTGTAGTGAACGGAAAAATGGTCGATCTTGGGTTTACCATTGGTGCTATGAACGACCACTCCATTACGTGGATGCACGATGGGGTCGAATATATGTTAGCCTCAACCGACTTATCACCAGAAGAGATGGTGATGTTAGCGAAATCCGTACAAGGTGATATGGTCAAATAAACACATTCTAAAAAGCAGGCTCGAAAAGGGGCCTGTTTTTTCTTTGAGAATGTTCAGCCGAATTCGGGAGGTATGAGTCCGAAATAGTATAAAGTGTTTACAAGATCACCTAAAGTGTTCTCAAAGGTGTTTAACGCGTCTGTAATCACTCGTTATTCGAAACCTAGATAAATATTGTTTTTTAAAGAAGGCTCTACCCTAAAATAACTGTGGATAACTTTTGCTGTTATTTTATTCATCGATGTGTCAATGGCAATTGGCATGAATGTCTGTTAAACGATACTGTTGATATTTTTACATTACGCTTGTGGCGGACGCTTTCCGTGGGCAAGGTGCAAGCCGCTTCCCTCGCTACGATTAAGTATGAGTCTTGCGGCTTCTTGTTCCCGCTGGAGTCGCCGCCGTGTGAATAACTTGCTAAAAATCAACAATGACATATAACAGAGCCTTAAAGAAAACGAGTAAAAAAGGAGGGAAGTGACAATGATAACTTGAAGAAGATTGTCAATGAATGAGTTTCTCCATAAAATAATATTAAAAATTCTACCACTAAACGATAGATATGTACCTACAAAATGAACAATTTCTTTTTATACTATGCATCAATTAGAAGGAAGTGAAAATTGTTGAAACAACCATTTTACAGAGATACGTGGGCTGAAATACAGTTAGATTCGTTGTATGAAAATGTACAAAATATGATAAACTACCTTCCTTCTAACGTACAGGTAATGGCTGTCGTAAAAGCAAATGCATATGGACATGGTGATGTCCAAGTAGCCAAAACAGCGCTGGAGGCTGGAGCTACTCAGCTAGCAGTAGCCATTTTAGATGAAGCTCTTGCGTTAAGATGGAAAGGTATTACGGCTCCCATCCTTGTTCTTGGAGCGAGTCGCCCAGAAGATGTGGAAATAGCTGCAAAAAACGATATATCTTTAACGGTTTTTTCCTTGCAATGGTTACAACAAGCGAAAGCGCACTTAAAAAAAGGGGATCGAGTTCGTATCCATATTAAGTGTGATACTGGAATGGGTAGAATTGGCGTCCGTAATGAAAAAGAACTAAATGCGTTAGTTGAGTACGTAGAAAAAAACGACGAATTTATTTGGGAAGGCATCTTCTCTCATTTTGCGACAGCCGATGAGACGAACCAAGAATATGTCCAACAACAAATGCTTCGCTTTGAACAAATGTTAACCGCGCTCAAGCAACGACCACCTTTTGTTCATATGGCGAATAGTGCAGCTGCTATGCGTTATCAAACCCACTACTGGAATATGATCCGCCTGGGGATAGCAATGTATGGCTTGACCCCTTCATTAGCAATGGTCAATAAGTTGCCGTTTCCGTTAACAGAAGTTTTTTCACTTCATACCCGTCTCGTGCAAGTAAAAAAAATTAAAAAAGGCGAATCGATAAGTTATGGAGCTACGTATACGGCTCAAGAAGACGAATGGATTGGCACGCTCCCGATTGGTTACGCTGACGGCTGGATCCGCAAGTTACAAGGTCAAGAAGTGTTAGTGGAAGGAAAACGAGCTCCGATTGTAGGAAGAATTTGTATGGATCAATGCATGATCAAACTCCCGTATGAAATGCCTATCGGTACAAAGGTGACCTTAATAGGGAAACAAGGGAACGAAAAAATTACCGTGGACGAAATTGCTCAAAAACTTGACACCATTAACTACGAAGTCCCTTGTATGATTTCAGCAAGAGTCCCGCGAGTATTCGTCCGACAAGGGCAGTATGAGGAAATCAAAAATTATCTTTTTTCATTGGGGAATTTAAGAAATCTTCATGAAAAGTAGAATTCATGGAAAGATGATGCATAAAATTGTAAAGTGTTTGACGATAATAGTGAAGAATTGCTGAATTCTCTTTGCATCGGTTATGATTGATGATATTATTAGAGTTGGTAGTGTATATACGGTGTGTAGTGATGGTGGAGGTGTATTCTGTGTCTGAATCCAGTACAACAACAGAAATTTTAATTCGTTTGCCTAAACAGCTACTATCAGAGCTGGATGGCTATGCAGAACAGGAAAACGTGAATCGGAGCGAGTTTATTTATCGTGCCACAAAAATGTACTTACGCGAACGTAAAAAGAGACAAATTCGTGAAACGATGAGACGCGGGTATATGGAAATGGCCAAAATCAATTTAGCCATTGCTTCCGAAGCGATTCAAGCTGAATATGAGGCAGAACACACAGTAGAACGATTAGTAAGCGGAGGATAATCCTTTGATTGTCAAGCGTGGTGACGTGTACTTCGCAGACCTATCCCCGGTGGTTGGTTCAGAGCAAGGCGGTGTCCGTCCTGTGCTAGTAATACAAAATGACATCGGTAACCGATTTAGTCCGACGGTCATAGTCGCTGCCATTACAGCGCAAATCCAAAAAGCGAAGCTGCCTACTCATGTGGAAATCGATGCAGAGCGTTACGGCTTTGAGCGAGATTCCGTTATCCTGCTAGAGCAAATCCGGACAATTGATAAACAACGTTTAACCGATAAGATTACCCATCTAGACGATGAAATGATGGAAAAAGTGGACGAAGCGTTACAAATAAGTCTTGGTCTTATCGAATTTTAATAATAGGATAAAAAAGCTATTGGACTCAATTCCAATAGCTTTTTTATTTTTATTCTTTAATTTTAGGATGTTTTACAATCATACATAATTGTTTTTCTAAGTTTCGTTTTATGTTAACAAGTGTATAGAAATAAAGGATGAATATATCTAATAACCAAATAAAAAATTCTTGCAGGAAAATGACGATTTTTCTGGAAATCCAAATTTGAAGGTACAAAATCTCACGACACTTCATCTTTTTACAATAAAAGATCAACAAGGTATATTTGCAGTCCGGCAAAAAGACTATGTTAAAATGGGGTGAAAGCAAAAATGAACGACCAAATCATACAATATCTTCAATCAGAAAAAGAGAATATCGTTCAAGAATGGAGAGAACTCCTAAAGCAACAAGCCAAAGATCGGATTGTGCCAGTTTTATCTGATCAAGTATTTATGAGTACAAGTCATGAATTTATTGACTTAATATTATCTAATTACCAAAATTCTGGGGAAAAGTATGCTGAAAAGGTGGAGAGGAATGCCAAAACCATCTCAACCTAAACAACCAACAAAAGAGGAGATTAATAGTTGGATTATTAAGTACCAACAGTATGGTGATGAAGAAGCACAAAATCGAGTTGTTATGCATTATAAAACGATGGTGGAAGCCATTGCGAGAAAGTATTCTAACGGTAAATCGTATCAAGAAGATATTGCCCAAGTAGGAATGGTTGGACTACTGGGAGCGATTCAACGTTTTGACCCTTCTGTTGGGAAGAGCTTTGAGGCGTTCGCCATTCCGACTATCATCGGCGAAATTAAACGGTATTTACGTGATAAAACGTGGAGTGTTCACGTCCCTCGTAAAATAAAAGAATTAGGCCCGAAAATTAAATCAATGGTTGAACGGTTAACAATTGAGCTACAACGTTCGCCGAAAATTAAAGAAATTGCTGAAGAATTACAAGTTAGTGAAGAAGAAGTACTCGAAGTGATGGAAATGGGAAAAAGCTATCAAGCGTTATCTGTCGATCATTTCATTGGACCTGATTCAGACGGTAATGCGGTCACGTTGTTAGATGTGGTAGGAAAACAAGATGAAGGGTATGAAAAAGTCACTCAACGTATCGTTTTAGAACAAGTGTTGCCGATTTTAGACGAGCGTGAGCGACTTATTATACATTATACGTTTATTGAAAATTTAAGTCAGAAAGAAACGGGAGAACGATTAGGAATCTCCCAAATGCATGTATCACGACTTCACCGAAAGGTTATTAAAAAATTACAAAATGCTATTTATTGTGATCAACTAACAAAGGAAAGGGCATCAATGAAATAAGAATTTAGCAAGCGGGAATAGAAGCTTGCAATGAGCAAGCTTTTTTTCTTTTTTAGCAGTTTGGGAATCATGTGATAAAATGGAAAAGAATACGAAGTGTTGGAGGAACGAATGTGGAAGTAACAGTAGATGTAAAAAGTGAGTTATTGAAACAAGTAGCGAAAGAGTTAAAGCTATCTAAAAAAAGCGTTCAAAGTGTTATTACTCTTTTAGAAGAAGGGAATACCATACCATTTATTGCTCGTTACCGAAAAGAAATGACCGGGGCGCTAGACGAAGTACAAATTAAATCAATCGCCGATCGCTTTCACTACTTGCTCCATTTAGAAGAGCGTAAAAATGAAGTTCTTCGTCTTATTGAAGAACAAGGAAAGCTCACTGATGAACTTCGTAAGCAAATTGAACGTGCTGGAAAGCTACAGGAAGTTGAAGATTTATACCGACCGTTTAAGCAAAAACGGCGGACAAAAGCAACAATCGCGAAAGAAAAAGGATTGGAACCATTTGCTCAATGGATGATGACGTTTTCGACCAATGAAGATATTCACGAAAAAGCAATGCTCTTTTTGAATGAAGAAAAAGAATTGGTTTCCATCGAGGATGCCATTCAAGGGGCGCAAGATATTATTGCGGAATGGATTTCCGATGATGCATCCGTTCGGCAATGGATTCGGGATCATACGTATCGCCATGGTACCATTCATTCTACGGTGAAAAATGAAGAAATCGATGAGAAAAAAGTGTACGAAATGTATTACGACTATGAAGAACCAGTGGCAAAAATTGTGCCACATCGGATTTTGGCATTAAATCGTGGTGAAAAAGAAGACGTGTTAAAAGTTTCGATTCATCCTAATACCGAGGCTATTATCCATGAATTACAACAGCGCTTTGTTAAAAATAATCAATCATCAGCTACACCTTATGTGCAAGAAGCGATTGTTGATGGATATAAACGGTTAATTCAGCCATCCATCGACCGCGACATCCGTAATGAGTTAACCGAGAAAGCGGAAGATCAAGCCATCCACATTTTCGCGGAGAACTTGAAAAAATTATTACTTCAACCACCGATTAAAGGAAATATTGTATTAGGAATTGACCCAGCTTATCGAACAGGGTGTAAATTAGCCGTTGTGGATGAAACAGGAAAATTGTTACATATTGATGTTATTTATCCGCATCCACCAAAAGCAAAAGTCGAAGAAGCGGTCGAAAAATTACAACACGTGATTAAATCTTATCAAGTGAAAGTAGTCTCTATCGGAAACGGAACCGCTTCTCGAGAAACCGAGCAATTTGTTGCAGATGTATTAAAGCAAATCGGGGATGATATTTATTATTTAATTGTCAACGAAGCAGGGGCCAGTGTGTACTCAGCTTCTGAATTAGCCCGGGAAGAATTCCCGACTTTACAGGTAGAAGAAAGAAGTGCGGTGTCAATTGCTCGCCGTCTACAAGATCCGCTAGCGGAATTAGTAAAAATTGATCCAAAATCGGTTGGGGTAGGTCAATATCAGCATGATGTCTCACAAAAAAAATTATCTGAATCCCTAACGTTCGTTGTCGAGACTGTCGTTAACCAAGTAGGAGTCAATGTTAATACCGCCTCTCCATCTCTATTACAATACGTCGCAGGTTTATCCAAATCAGTAGCTAACAATATTGTGAAGCATCGAGAAGAAAACGGGAAATTTACGAATCGTAATCAACTGAAAACAATCCCACGGTTAGGGGCAAAAACATTTGAACAATGTATTGGCTTTTTACGCATCATTGATGGTGAGGAGCCGTTGGACCGAACACCGATTCACCCTGAAAATTATGAAGTGGTAAGAAAATTGTTAACGAAGCTAGATTGCACAACAGCTGACCTCGGTTCAGAAAAATTACAACATGCTCTTTCTTCCTATTCATTAGAGCAACTAGCCGATGAACTTGAACTCGGAATTCATACGGTAAAAGATATTGTAGAAGCGTTACTAAAACCAGAACGTGACCCACGGGATGAACTGCCAAAACCGCTCTTAAAGAAAGATGTATTAACATTAGATGATTTAACAGTTGGTATGGAATTACAAGGAACAGTTCGCAATGTGGTCGATTTCGGAGCATTCGTAGACGTCGGATTGAAAAATGATGGGTTAGTGCACATATCCAAATTGAAAAAAGGATTTGTAAAGCATCCGCTTGATGTAGTTTCCGTTGGGGATGTTGTCACCGTTTGGGTGTTAGATGTAGATAAACAAAAAGAGCGTGTAGCCTTAACAATGTTGCCACCAAACGAACAATAAGAAGAAAACGCTGCTTTTTATGAGCAGTGTTTTCTTCTATAATAATACCAGCATTGATTTAATAACTTAATTTGGTATCGATTTTTTTCAAAAAATGCGCGCCGAATTTGATTTTGAAACCAAGTAGGCATCTGTTATACCTCCTCGTTTATCTGCCCAGTTAATTATTAATTTATGTCTTGAAAGCTTGTTCCGTTCAAACTTTTGGGAAAGGGATATGTATATGACGAACGAAGAGTTACAACAATTAGTTGAAACGATTTCCAAAACTTACTTCGGAAAAACTTTTAATCATCAAGCAACATTTAATCCCCGATTACGCACAACAGGTGGACGGTACTTATTAGCTACTCATAATATTGAAATTAACCGAACATATTATGAGGAGTATGGACTAGATGAACTAATTGGTATTATTAAACATGAGCTTTGTCATTATCATTTACATTTAGAAGGGAAAGGGTATCGGCACCGAGATCGTGATTTTAAAGAATTGCTTCACCAAGTTGGTGCACCTCGATATTGTACTCCGCTTCAATCGGCCAAAATTTCTGTAAAAAAAATTCAAGTTTATCAATGCACAGAATGTGACACATTGTTTCATAGGAAAAGAAGAGTGAATACAAACCGCTTTGTTTGTGGAAAGTGTAGAGGAAAGATTATGAAAATAGATCGTTGACATACATATTATTGTGTGATAAATTTCTATACCGATATAAATAAACAACCTGACGAGAAAAAGTAAAAAAAGTAGTTGACAGGCTTAGGTTGTGTAAATATAATTTAAAGAGTCAATAGCATTAATAACCTCGTTCCGCAGTAGCTCAGTGGTAGAGCATTCGGCTGTTAACCGAACGGTCGCAGGTTCGAATCCTGCCTGCGGAGCCATCTTTGGGGAAGTACTCAAGTGGCTGAAGAGGACGGTTTGCTAAACCGTTAGGTCGGATTGTTCCGGCGCGCGGGTTCAAATCCCGCCTTCTCCGCCATGTGAGGAACCAAAGCTAAAATTTTGGCCCGTTGGTCAAGTGGTTAAGACACCGCCCTTTCACGGCGGTAACACGGGTTCGAATCCCGTACGGGTCATTCATATTTTTATACAGAAGGAGAAATCCTTCTTTCTTTTATGGTCCCGTGGTGTAGCGGTTAACATGCCTGCCTGTCACGCAGGAGATCGCGGGTTCGATTCCCGTCGGGACCGCCAT
>JACDOC010000022.1 GCA_017656295.1 Bacillus sp. (in: firmicutes)
ATCTTGGCTTGCACTTTCGGCATCTTGGCTTGCACTTTCAGTATCTTGGCTTGCACTTCGGCATCTTGGCTTGCACTTTCAGCATCTTGGCTTGCACTTCGGCATCTTGGCTTGCACTTTCGCACATTCGGCTTGCACTTTCGGCATCTTGGCTTGCACTTTCGGCATCTTGGCTTGCACTTTCGGCATCTTGGCTTGCACTTTCGCTATCTTTTTTCCAGTAGCAGTTTCTATCTATAAAAAAAGGAGAGATTCACGATATGTCCGTTGATTGGAAAAGTATCGAACACCAAATATACACATTGTGTATGGTGCAGCATGAAGATAAAGTGTTATTAATTAAACGGCCTGATCGGTTAGGGTACCCAGGATATGTGGCCCCCGGGGGTAAAGTCGAATTTCCAGAAAGCATCGTGGAAGGTGCCGTAAGAGAAGTAAAAGAAGAAACGGGCCTCACCGTAACGAATTTAATTTTTAAAGGAATAGACGAATATGTGAATCCGAAAGAAAAAGTGCGATACATGGTCTTTAACTACTGGACCGATACGTTTGAAGGCGAGCTGCTGGAACATCCACCGGAAGGCGAACTTGTCTGGGTCCCGATCGACGAAGCTTTAAATTTACCGATGCAAGACTGGTTCCGCGTAAAGTTCCATTTGATTCTTGAACCCGGTACATTTGAGATTCACCGCGAGTGGGACCAAGATTTAAATAAACAAGTGTCCATGAAAATTACCCGTACATAAATAACGCAACCAAATTCTGAACGAATTTGGTTGCGAACATTGTTCCTATAATTTCACCACGATAAAATATGTGGTTCGATATGATCAATTCCCCAATGCTGTAAGAATTTCATAATTTTCATTTTGTATTCATCAGGTGGGGAAATACCAATAAAATAGTCCATAATTATTCCTCCCTTTCTTTCACCCACTTCTCAATTGCCACCATCACTTCCTTCAACCAGTCGATGGATTGTAAAACACTTGTATCCGTTCCTAAACTATGGTCCGCCCCTTTCATAATCACTGCTTCCGGGAACTGTTCTATTCGTTCGGCATGAAAATACGGATCGTTATCACCAATGATATATAAACTCTGATGTATTCCTTTTAGCATGCCATCGTACACGAGATCATTGGTGACGAGTGGGGTAAGCCAAATAAACGAAGCATTTGCAAACCGCTCTTCGTTCACAAACATTGGCAACACAACTGTCCCCATCGATTTTGCGATAAAGCAAAACTGTTCATACGTGTGTTCACGTAACACTTCGTTAACAACCGCGCGTACATCTTGCTGAAATTCCTCAAGATCTGGAGATTTCTCGTACGAATAATTCACATGGAGCACATCGTACCCGTTTTGAACCATGATTCCTGTCGCATAGTACAACAATGGTCCTTGCGTCGTATAGCCGGCCCCAGGGAGCATCACTGCCAAACGATTCGTCTCAGCCGGCCGCCGAATCAACGTATACGGAATCTCTCGGTTAATTCTGTGCACATGCCCTTTTTTCATCGACCTCATCTCAAGACCTCCATTAACTAAATAGGAAAGTTTTGTAAAGATATCTATTCTTTTTTCTACTCAAAATCTATTTTTCCTTCTTTTTGATAAGCCTCCTCCCGTGCGTTTCCCCCACGCATCGGCTATACTTAGCTTGAGGTGATTTTGGATGAAAATGTATATCGTTGCAGGAGATACGCAGGAACAAGGACTACTCCTTCAAAACGAGAATGAAACAAAACTTATCATCGAATCGGATACGGAAAAAGAGTTACCACAAGCGAAAGTATATGAAGTGCTGGATGCGGTTGGTTCGTTAGATGGTGGATTTGTCGTGTGCAACAATATCCCAGTGACAGAAGAAGGTCGGCCAGTATTTGAACAACGCTTTCAGCAGCGAGCTCGCTTAATTGAGCAGGAACCTGGGTTTCAAGCGATTCGGGTGTTAAGGCCATTATCCGACGACACGTACGTCATTATGACCGTGTGGGAAAACGAGGACGCTTTTAAACAATGGCAACAATCAAAAGCGTTCGAAAAAGCACATAAAAAACGCCGCACAAGTGAAGACGTCGATCAGCAAAAAACTATTTTCCCACGGCCATCGTTTGTCACGACCTATGAAATAAAACAGTAAAATCGAAAAAATGACGTGAGAATGGACATCTACTTTGGCACGTCACAAGGAGAATACGAATGGGCTATATCATGGATTTGCGAAAATTGGTCGGAAGTCGCCCTTTGATCATGGTAGGAGCAAATATTATTCTTCTAGATTCCCATCATCGACTATTATTGCAACTAAGAAAAGACAACAACTGCTGGGGACTTCCAGGTGGGGCTTTAGAGTTAGGAGAGACGTTAGAAGAGTCCGCCAAAAGAGAATTATTTGAAGAAACCGGATTCATTGCGAACAAATTATCATTGTTCCACATTTTTTCAGGAAAAGAATTTTATTATCAATATCCACATGGGGATGAAGTGTATAATGTGATCGCCACTTATATTTGTACCGATTATAAGGGAAATATAAGGATCAATGAAGAAGAGGTGCAGGATGTAAAATTTTTTCATCCAAGCGAACTTCCAGTCAACATTAGTCCACCTGAATTTCCGATACTAAAACAGTTTATTCATGAATATGACACAAAGTAAAAAGGAGCAATAGCTGCTGCTCCCTTTTTCATTGGATTTAATGATTTACCGACGTTGCTTTTTCAATGATTGGCAACGTAAAAATTAACGTCGTTCCTTTGTCTGAATGAATGTGCATCTCCCCATCTAAAAATCGCAGGCGTTCTTGAATTCCATTTAAGCCATTTCCAGTCCACGACTTCCTTGAAAAACCGATGCCGTTATCCGATACTTGAACTTGCACGCTTCCTTTCTCCAACCGCAACGTTAATTCACAAGCAGTGGCCCTACTATGCTTGACGACATTCGTGACTGCTTCTTTAATACATAAGCTGAGTACGTTTTGGTGTAACTTTGGAATGAAATCGACTGTATCCACATCCACTGTAAACGATATCCCAGCGATTTTTAGCATCTGTTTAGCTTCCGCTATCGCTTCGTCTACTGTTGTCACCTTCATGTTTGAAATAATTTCTCGGACTTGCTGCAACGCCCTTCTTGATGTTTGCTCAATTTCCTTTATCTCTTCTTTTGCCCGCTTGGGATCTTTTTCAATGAATCTCTCAATCAATTGACTTTTTAACGTAATGAACGAAAACGAATGTCCGAGCGTATCATGCAAATCACGCGCAATGCGATGCCGTTCTTGTTGTTTCACGAGCTCTTCGATTTTTTCGTTCGCGGCTTTGAGTTGCTCTTCTTTTTCATTCAACGACTTAAAGGCAACGGGCATAACCAGCATAACCACGAGATACAAAAAGTAGTTTTTAATAAAAGTAAAACCGTTCGTCATAAAGTCATACCCAACAATGAAAAACACAACCGCAACAAACATACCGTACCATGTAAAAAATTTTCTTCCTCTGTACCACGCAATAAAATTAGCTGGGAAAAATCCCATCATGATAAACTCTGAAGCGTAGAACAACCCGAAAAAAAGAATAATTCCTAGCATACATCCTAACCAATAAGGAAAATAGCGACCTCCCCAATACACTTGCCTGTAAGCAATAACAAAAAGGAGAAGTAAGAAAAGTCCTACTCCCTTATAAAACGGAGGCGCATGAAAGAGTCCGTAAGTCGGCAATATTAAATAAAGCAGCCACATCAGCGGAAAAAGACCGAACCGCTCGGGAAAAAGTCGAAACGAAAATTTCCTCATCGGCATCGCTTCCTATCATTGGGATTTTTTTGATCGCATCATGGTGGGCGAAAAATAGAAATTATTCTTATATTGTATGGGCTGGTGGGCTAGTTCTGAAAATCAGTCGGTGCATCAATCAATGTTGAGGTACAATAACCAAGTTTCAGAGCATCATCGTATTTCCGGGTGTAAAAATTATTCATTAACAAACAAATATCGTTCAAAAATCATATACACCAAAACAGCAACAACTGTAAGATACATAGAATAATAGAACATACGTATCAGCTGTTGCATCCTTCTTTCTTTTTGACGAAAAGCTAAAAGCTGACCAAGCAATACAAATACAAAAATAAAGATGGCGACAATAAATAAGCTATTCATTCCATTACTCCTCTTTGGACTTAGCTTTACCAACTTTTATGTTCCTTTTTTCTAGTTTTTTTAGGAGGTCATCGTAATTCGTATCACAAAGAACGTCCGGGTCTCCAACCGAAAACGTTTCTCTCGTCAACATGGTTTCACCTTCTTTTTCATAGCTTCCTAAAGCGTGAAAACCGATCATGTCTTGTGGGATATCTTGAACCTTCTTTCCATTTTCATCGACATAGTAAAATTCAGACTTATACCACCCTGAATGCTTTTTCCCTTCCCAACCGAAATCTTCAGGAGAGGATGTCAGCAGTATTCCATCCTCGTCAAATTCGTACAAAATCGTGAAGTGTTTAATCTCTAATGGAGGAGCATCTTCCACATGGTAGACGATATACGCACAGCCTCTAAATCCTTCGGGAAACGCGTAGGCTCGATCGTAAGAAATCGGTTGACTCCAAATATAATAGATTACTATACCTAAAATAACCGAAATGAAGATCATCCGGCCTTTTTTCATCAAATCCTCCCCTTTTGGCCCTGAACGTTGCCTCGTTACAGGACACTTTTTTCCGTTATGAACACCTATTTCACTCCAATATGCCTCGATGATGCGAACAAATTTTAAGCCTTCAATACATTTTTAAACACGTTCCGGACGATTGCTCTAATTATATTGATGTTCCCTTTACTAAGCTACTCCTTTTCATATATTCAATATTTTACCATATTCATACAAAAAAGAACCGCCCGAAAAAAGCAAAATCTCTTTCGGACGGTTCCTTTCAACCATTACCCTTGTTTTACTTCTTCCGGTACTTCTAGGCCAAGACCTTTGGCAACGCGCGTACCGTATTCAGGGTCTGCTTTGTAGAAATGAGCGATTTGACGGAGTTTAATTTCTTCTAGTTCGACCGGCTTCATTGAGTTTACGATATTTTCTACAAGTCTTGTTCGTTCTTCTTCACTCATGAGTCGGTATAAATCACCGGCTTGTGTGTAATGGTCATCATGATTGTATGGAGCATTTTCGGCAACACCCGACACCGGGTACGGCGCTTGTTTTGCTTCCGGTACTTCTTTCGGTCCGCCGAAGCTGTTCGGTTCGTAATAGACAGATCGTCCGCCGTTATCATCGTGGCGCATAAATCCGTCGCGTTGATAGTTGTTTACATCCACTCGCGGACGATTAATTGGTAACGAATTGTAGTTCGCGCCAATTCGATAACGGTGCGCATCATGATACGCAAACAAACGTCCTTGCAACATTTTATCTGGGGACACATCGACGCCCGGAACGAGGTTACCAGGTGAAAAGGCCGCTTGTTCCACCTCGGCAAAATAGTTTTCCGGATTGCGATTCAATACAAGTTTTCCAACTTCTATAAGCGGATAGTCTTTATGGGACCACACTTTCGTTACATCAAACGGATCCCAACGATACGTGTTCGCCTCTTCTAAAGGCATAATTTGCACATATAATGTCCATGAAGGATAATCTCCCTTTTCAATGGCATTAAATAAATCTTCCGTATGGTAATCAGGGTTCTCACCAGCGAGTTTCAATGCGGTTTTGTTATCTAAGTTTTTCACGCCTTGATCCGTTTTGAAATGATATTTAATCCAAACACTATCTCCGTCTGCGTTGGTCCATTTAAACGTGTGACTACCATAGCCGTTCATATGGCGGTAGGTGGCTGGAATTCCGCGGTCACCCATTAAGTAAGTGACTTGATGCAATGATTCAGGAGATAAGGACCAGAAATCCCATACCGCTGTTGGATTTTTTAAATGGGTACGAGGGTCGCGTTTTTGCGTATGGATAAAATCAGGGAACTTGATCGCATCGCGTATAAAGAAAATCGGAGTGTTGTTACCAACAATATCGTAGTTTCCTTCTTCTGTGTAAAACTTTACTGCAAATCCACGTGGGTCACGAACGGTATCCGCTGAACCAAGCTCGCCCGCAACGGTTGAAAAGCGAACGAAGACGGGTGTCCGTTTGCCAACCCCATTAAACACTTTTGCTTTTGTATATTTGGACATATCGTTTGTGACTTCAAAAAAACCGTGTGCTCCTGCTCCTTTCGCATGCACGACACGCTCCGGCACCCGCTCCCGGTTAAAATGGGCTAATTTTTCGAGAAGATGCACATCTTGAATCAACGTTGGACCACGATCGCCTGCTGTTATGGAGTTTTGATTATCGCCTACTGGAGCTCCCCAACTTGTCGTCAGTTTTTTGTTCTTTGCCATAAAAGGATCACCTCTGGAAAAAAATAGTTTAATAACTATATAGCAAAATAATAACACATATAAAATAAAAATCAATACTAAATTATAATTATTTTAATGTAATATTGATTATTCATTATACCCTATTAAACTAAAATGCCAAAAATGACAGACACCTTAAATAATTGTGGAATAAATTAACCATAAATAAGTTGAATAAAGGAGTGAACCAATCATTGGATTTTTTCTTTTACATGACAGTAATTATCGGTTTAAGTCTTATTTACTATGGATACGAATGTAAGAAAAAGTACGAGCTGAAAATGAAAGAAGTGGAGTTGGAAGAAAAGAAAATAGAATTAGAGATGAAAAAACTAGACCATCAGTCGAAAATTCAAGATCCTGCAGAAAAAGCTTGAGGAACGTGCCTCAAGCTTTTGTGTTTACTCTGTAATGCGATTGATGCTCGATTTTTTATTCTTTTCCCTTTCACACCAAAAGCGTAAATATCGATAAACAACGCTTTTGGTTTAATGTTTCCCATTCGTCTAGCTCGTTCATCTTAGCAAAAAGAAAGACAAAACAATAATCCACCATCACCGTTGTCACATTACGGTGATGGTGGGTTCCAATGCGTTCTCCTATGTACTATGGTTCTTTAGTTCCGGCAAATTCACCCAAATAACCGCTCCCTGCGGATGTTTATACGGAATGGGTTCATCGTATAAGACGGGATTTTGTAATACCCAAGCATAAATGTTTTTATAACGAGGATTCAAACATTCCTTCTTCGGAATACAATGATACCGTTCGCCTTCTTGATATTCTTCTAGCGAGAGTTTCTTACAATCTACTAACTCCACCGTGCCGTACACTTTGCCCGAGCCACTTTTAATTAAGGCAATTGTTCCTCTGATTTTCGTATTGGAGCCACGGATTTCCCAAGTCTTCTTTCCTTGAAAAATATAATCGATCCAAGGGGATTTATGATTAATCCTTTCATTTCACCACCTCCATTCATTCCCATCCTACCATATTATGTATAAAAACTACGCCCACCTTTTTAATGTCCTCATCTCTTTTTGATAAAATAAAGAGGAACTTCAGATGAAGGAGACAAAACAATGAAAAAAACCGTACGAGTTGTTGGAGCCGTCATCATGAATGAACAAAACAAAATCTTATGCGCGCTTCGTTCACCCGACATGTCGCTTCCGAACCTATGGGAGTTTCCAGGAGGCAAAATTGAAGAAGGCGAAGCACCAGAAGAAACATTAGTCCGTGAAATTAAAGAAGAGCTTGGCTGCACCATCCAAGTACACGAAAAAGTTGAAGAAGTGCATTACGAATACCCATCCGTTATCGTCAACCTGCTCACGTATAAAGCCAAAATCATCCATGGTGCACCAACAGCCAAAGAGCATGCTGAATTAAAATGGGTACCCCTTCAAGAGCTGCACACTCTCAAATGGGCACCCGCGGATGTTCCGACGGTGGAGGCGTTGTTAACAGGTTATACTAGTCATTAATAGTTTAATTTTCCTCGGTAGGTAAATTCCTGTATTTTGTATCGTGTTTACAAGTTAGAGAATCCCCATCAAAAAGACTGCCTGTCCTTTAAATACTATTTGTAAAAACTCTGGACTTGCAAAGATTAGAAGAAACAAACATTGTGGATAAGCCTTTTGAACAGGTCAAAAAGAGTTACCATGAAAATGGTAGCTCTTTTACATACTTAGCTTGGGCATCCATACAGGTTGTCATAAAAAAATTACGCGGACAAATGCATTACATGTTTACGTCGATAAACGACCTTCGATAATAAAACACTACATTCATAAAGAAACAGTAGTGGGAGAATAACTAAAATGTCTGACAGAAAATCCGGGGGAGTGATTAAAACCGCAGTTAAAACTAATACAAAATAAGCATACTTCCTAATTTGTTGTAATCGGTAAGGATTCAACACCCCAAGACTTGTCAGGAACATGATAATCACCGGAAGTTCGAATAAAAATCCGAATGGAAGAGTCATATGAATCATAAATCGAAAATATTTTTCCGTTGTGAAAAAGGTCATGAACATATCTTCTGACAATGAGAGAAGGAAATTAAAAACGATTGGAAAAATGACTAAATAACCGAAGCATATTCCTAATATAAAAAGGATAAATAAAGCTGGAATGTAAGCCAAAGTAATTCTTCGCTCATGTTCTTTTAATGCCGGACGAACGAAGAGCCAAATTTGATGTGCGGCGATTGGTATCGTTCCTGCAATGGCAATAACGCCGGCTAGCATCAAATAGACCCATAAAATGTCACTTGGTCCTAAAATGGCCAGCTTCACCGGTAAGTCATGAACGAGCCAGTTATAAATCGTTGGTACATATATAAAGGAAATAATTAACAATAGTATAAAAGAACCAAGTGTAATGATGAGACGTTTACGCAATTCTTCTAAATGACCGATAAGGTCCATATCACGATTTTCCATTGTTTGCCCCCTTTATTAAAAGACTCTACCCTGAAATAACTGTGGATAACTTTTGCTGTTATATCATTTATCGATGTGCCAATTTTTATTGGCATGGTTGTCTGTTAAGCGATCCTGTTGATATTTATACATTCGTTGCAAGCGGACGCTTTCCGCGGGCTAGGTGCAAGCCGCTTCCCTCGCTACGCTCAAGTATGGGTCTTGCCTGGCTTCTTGTTCCAGCTGGAGTCGCCGCCGTGTGAATAACTTGCTAAAAATCAACAATGACATATAACATAGCCTATTAAAAAAAAGATGCAAGCATGAACGAGCTACTTACATCTTCCTGAGTTCGTTTTAACTAAATGGTTTTTCCCTCTTTATTATTCGACTGCCCTTTGTTCAGCTCCTCATCGGACACTAATTCTCTTGTCGATTTTTTAAATTCTCTTAGTGTTGTACCAAATGCACGTCCAATTTCCGGCAATTTTGATGGACCGAAAATGATTAAGGCAATGATCAGAACAAGTATTAAACCCGGAACGCCGATGTTTTGTAACATTCAAAATACCCCTCCTACTTATATAGTGTTTATCTTTCTTAACGAATTTTTGTACAAACAAAAATCATCTTGAGTAAATAAAGAGCTAAAGTGTAAACGAGATAACCCGTTTACACTTTCCTTCTGACAAAGAAGATGAACTTTCTTGATTTTGGTAAAAAGTTAATTATTTATTGAAACTTCCACCTTGTACAGCTACTAAACAAGAACGGCCAAAATCATATCCAGGATATGGATTCCATGTTTCCGGATGCTGCACATCTAAGAATAAAGTACGCTCATCAGGTGTTAACCATGGACCAGTTACTTCGCATCCTCTTGGACCTGATGCAAACTGGAACGGTTCTCCGTAGTTTTTACCATCGGTTGGAATCATGAAAACTCCGCAGTTTTTATATGCTGCATACACGTTATCCTCCGTAGCATGGAAATCTTCTACGACCCAAAGGTTTCCTTTACTATCAAAATGAAGATTGTCAGGACAAGTGATACCGCTTTGACGTCCACCAGCTACAAATACTTCAAAAGTAAACTTATCGCTTCCATGATCACCGTCAGCAGGTATAAAACGGATAATTTGACCATGGAAGTTTCCGTGCTTCGAATTGTTGGTTAAGGATAAAAATACAGTTCCGTCATGAGGATGGATTTCTACATCTTCTGGACGATCTAAAGGTGTGGCGTTCACCGCACGTCCTGCCTCACGTGCATACGTTAACACGTCAGCTTGGCTAGTAAAGAATTTTTTGCCGTCTTTTTCGTAATTTTGCAAATCTGCATTTGTTTCATAGTCAAGTGGAATCCATCTTTGTTTTCCAAGGTCTGCTACATATAATGTTCCGCTTTCTAAAATATCAAAATTTTCCTCACGGTTATTTGGGTTATATTTCTTCTTGCTAATAAATTTATAGAAAAATTCATCGCGTTTATCATCACCCATATAAACAACCACTCTACCGTCTTTTGTTAATCCCATTGCTGTATTTTCATGGGCAAAACGTCCTAATGCAGTATGCTTTCGAATAGGTGCATCTGGATTAAACGGGTCAACTTCAACTACCCAGCCATAATGTTCGTCTATGAAATTAGGCCACCCATAATCATCACCATAATATGTATTCTCTTCACAGGACAGAGCTGTATTCCAAAGAGTTTTTCCACCGCTGCAGTTTCCAAGTGTTCCAATTACTTTTGTTGCCCCTTTTACCGCTTTACTCCCGCTAGCTGGACCGGTTAAAGTAATAAGGGTATTCCCATCTACACGACGGTTATATTTATCATCTTTCACCAATTTCCATTCGCCTTTTTCTTTCTTTACACGAATAACAGAGCCGCCAACTGCCTCTTTTTCCATCTTTAATAGTTCAGGATAGTTTGAAAGATTGGATTTACTAAATGTACTTGGGTCAATTCCTAGTATTTTCATATAGTTTTCGGGTTCAGGGAATTCATGGTTCACCCAGATTAATCCTTCTTCTGAATTGTTGCCGCCTTCTAAGCAATCGATTGGAAAATATACAGTAAGATCGGCTGAATCACCAAATATTTCGCCTTTTGAGTTAATGACATCACCATAAGATGCAATAATGTTGTATCTGTATCCTTTCGGTAGAACTAAATCATTTTCCCATGTACGATGAATAGGTTTAAAAGGTGCTGTAAGTGGCTTACCTTTTCCTTCAGGTTGACCATTCATTAAATGGTTGGCTGTTACGGCACTCGCTTTATTTGTTATTGTTTCAATCCCAGATGATGCTGCAACTAACGCCGCAGTACTACTTCCTACATATTTTAAGAATAAACGACGATCCATCCACGTATCACTCCTTTATCGTGTTTAGTCGGTGTACATCTTTGATTTTATTCTTCTGAACAAAGAATTTTAATTAACCAAATGTAAATCTTTGTTAAATAAGTATAAAACTTTTACATGTTAGTAAACTGTGTTACACAATGGAATCCACCATAAATATTGAATTTTTTTTGTAAAACTTTTTTAGAGATTGTATATTGTTTTACCGATTCTGATGCGAAAAACATTCACTAAAAACATTGAATGATTTAGCCTGTTGTCAGAGATTAAAGAGTCAATCCAAATCACTTCTATATAAAAAAGGTCTTATCGAATCTTCGATAAGACCTTTTGCTTACTGTTAACCTGCTATTCACCATTCCTTATTTCAAAAAACTTAAAAACTACCTTTCATTCAATTTGGTTATTTTACCTGAGGTAGTGGACGCTTTAACCACTCACTATAAAAAGTATCAATATCTGGCTCAAAATCTTTTATTATCGGATACCATGGTGTGACTGCTTCTACTTCCAGCTGAGTCGCACAATTCGGGCAATAGTATTCACGAATGACTTGCCACTCTGGATCTGGCGCAAGCATTTTCGGATATAGCTCCGTCATTTTTTCCTCGGTATCACGAACATATATGAGCGCATGAAGTTTCCAGTTATCACTTGCCTCGCAGAATTCATGTCCGCAGTCACACTTGACGATTCGTTTGCCGTCTGGCTTCTGAACGATGTAAAGGTGAAGTCCGGCCGGCAGCAAAATCGGATCATCCCACGGAACCCTTTCCTGCAGGATGCTGATATACTTGTCAAACCGGTCAGCATCCTTAAAATTCGAAAGCATCTCTTTTAATTTGAAAAAATCAATCGTACCATCAATTAACTCTTCAATCGTCTTGCGATCGTATTGTGTCATGTTTTCACCCCATTCGTTATGATTTTTTCTGGTGATTTATTTTAGCGCCAAAAGTTGGTACCCCTAACTCGTCTTCTGATAAATACCATTCTTTCGGTAGATTCCAAAATTCTTTAAACTCATTTACAAATTTTTCACTTAAGGCAAAACTGCTCGCGTACATATGGCGAACTTGCACAGCCGCTTCTTTGTTGATAATTTTTTGTCTTTCTTGTTCCATCCATTCTTTGACTGGAACTCCTCGCTTAAGACGCTCTTTTCTCATTTGTTTACGGCGTTTTTCTGTTGCTTTCTCATCGACGATATACTTCCCTTTTTCATTTTGACTGACAACAGCACCGTAAACGCTTTCGGCATAACGCGGAAGCAGATGCCCTTCATTTAAATCATCCTGAATCATGTTCGGTTTGCGCTCAAGCGGATCTCCAAATCCAGGACCCCCACGAAGGTAATTTAAATATAGATCGTAATTTTCAAAAATGGTTTCTGTCGTAATGGATTGCTTATCACGGATAATTTCTTTAGCTTCCATTAATTGGTCATAGGTTGGATTGTCTGGATCGGCATCTCCACCTGTTGGGATAGGGAGTCTCTTTTCAATCCGTTCTTTCAAGTTCGTACCATGTGCTTCAAAACGGTAGCCTGATGCTGCTGGATAACCGCCCATTAAGCCGCAGTCACTTGACATGTAGCCATTCCCCATAAAGAACATCGTCCAGTCTTTCGCACCATATACCATTCGTAACGTTTCATAGCCGCTACCGCCACGGTATTTTCCGTACCCTGCTGTATTTGGTTTAATGCTTCGTCCTAAATAAAGGAGTGGTTCTGCAAGCTCCCAAATTTCCATATCTCCCATATCGCCTTCAGGGTTCCAAATCGCTGCAGCATGGCTAATACCGTCACGAACCGCACTTGCTCCGACCCCTTCAGCTGCTGATTCGAAGCTGTTGACCGCATGATTTTCGTTAAATTGGTTATACCCGCCTCCTTGCAGCCAGTTCGAAGTATTCGCATTACCTGCATTGACTTCTTCCAAATATCCGCGGGCAAAGTAGTTG
Organism: Bacillus sp. (in: firmicutes); assembly: GCA_017656295.1. NCBI lineage: Bacteria > Bacillati > Bacillota > Bacilli > Caryophanales > Bacillaceae > Bacillus > Bacillus sp. (in: firmicutes). The sequence goes on from JACDOC010000022.1 coordinate 13,211, forward strand.
CGGCTAAGCGCACGCCATAACGGACTCCACGCAGATACGAGGAAGTGCCATGCATAACTATGAGCGGTACGAATATCGTCTGGATTTAACCATGAACCATATGGTAAGTCAAATTGACTCGCAAAATAAGCTCCGTCATTCACCCGATCGTTCGGAATAAGCGTTTGCGACATCATCACCCAGATTCCGCTCGTAATCGAAACAGGCGTTGCGTTGTAACTGTGCCAGCCCCATCGATTGACGCCTTCGAAGTTGATTTGGAACTTGCCATCCTTATGAACAGTCATTTCAGTTGGCGCATGCATAATGGTGTTCACACGTGCATAAGGAGGGACATCAAGGTTTTTATATGGGACATCCACAAATGAAACTTGGCGGTATTTACCTGGAATCAACAGCGTTTTCACCTGATTGACAAAGCCGCGTCGTCCGTCCTCAATGACCTCACGAATAAAATGTTTATAAGTATCAACACCTTCTTCCTTGATAATATCAAGGACAAGATCCCGAATCATATGGCAGCCGGCAATACGCGTCCGTTCGTCAAGCAGCCAGTACTTGGTTGTTCGGACAGAACGCTGGCTTTCGATGAGCCAATCTTTAAAGAGCGTATCGTTTTTACCGATTTTACGGCAGGCCACCTGATATCCATCATCATAACGGGTAACCGGGCCGACCGTCATACTTCCTGGTGCTGTTGCCCCAACATCGATAACGTGGGTAACCCCACCAACCCAACCAATCAGCTCGCCCCCGTAAAAGATCGGGACAATGGTATGAACGTCACATGGGTGAACATTTCCGATTTGGCAATCATTGTTACAGAAGATATCTCCATCTTCAATTCCTGGATTCTCTTCGTAGTCATTGTTAATCATGTATTTAATCGCTGCGCCCATCGTACCAACGTGAATGATAATTCCAGTAGAAGTGACAATCGAATCTCCTTCTGGTGTATAGAGCGTAAAGCATAATTCTCCTTCCTGCTCAACAATCGGGGAAGCCGCTACTCTTTTAGCTGTCTCCCTCGCATGGACAACCCCTCCCCGCAATTTCGAAAAAATCTTTTCATAACGGATTGGGTCGGTTTCCTTTAATGGTAATGTTCTTAATCCTGCGTAATGCCCTGTTGCTCGGCTGACTTCATCAATTTCTTTACGCATTTGTTTAACCGTTTTTCCGTCCCAACCAATCGTGTTACGGTTTTGTAAGGCTTTTTCAGTAATCGTCATGAAAAAATACCTCCTTTATCATTAAAGTTCTTTTAAGTGGAAAATGCGATGCTCATCAAGATACGTTTCAAAGCCAGGAGGAATCACAAAAGTAGTAGCTGGAGATTCTAGAATGGAAAAGGCACTGATTTTGTTGCCCGGCTTTAGTTTTTCCATTTCCCAAATGTTTGCTTTGATCCATTCGCCTTTCCAGTACACAAAGCGCTCACCAAGGTATGCTTCTTTCGGCGGAGTTTCTCCTGATAATGGCTCCTGAGGAATTCTCGGTTTCGCTACTTCGACAATGCCCCTTACGATCGCACCTGTAATGCTGTAACCGAGTTCAGGTGATTTCGCTGCTTTGGCATAAACTCTCGTGTAAGTGTCTTCAAAAGCTTTCACCAGTGCCTCCCAGTCACTAACACTCGTAAACTTTTTAATCGGCGCTTCAATTTCAAGGTCGTTTAACTGACCTTGGTACTGCATGCGGAAATAAAGACGGAAATCTACATCTTCTCTGCGGAAGTTATTTTTCTCAAATTCTGCCGCCACTTTTTCCATTAGTTCATCCCAGGCCTCTTGCAATTCTTTACCGGCCTTCAGTTTACTGTCGTCTTGATCACCGTCGTTGACATTGATATCGAGCGTTTTATCGTAGCGGTATTCAAAGTCTGCCGCTCCGCAGCCAAAAGCAGAAAATCCAGCGGCCCACGCAGGTACAAGAACATCTTCAAATCCAAGACCTTTCGTATAGCCAGCCGTATGAAGCGGACCACCGCCTCCATAAGAGAAGCAGACATATTGGGATGGTGAATACCCTTTTCCCAGAATCATAGATTCAAGGTAATTGCGCAGTTGAGACTCAAGCAGGTCAATCACACCGTATGCGGCGTCTTCAACGGATAATCCAAGCGGATCGGCAATCTGTTTCTTAACCGCCTCATAAGCTCTCTCCGGATCTAGCTTGATCTCACCACCGAGGAAATTATCCGGGTTGATGAGTCCGAGGACGACATGGCAGTCGGTTACCGTTACCGTTTCGATACCGCCTTCCTTATAACACACGCCTACTCTCGACCCAGCGCTGTCCGGTCCTAGTGTCAATGACTTAAAGTTCGGATCGATTCGTACAAAACTGCCAGCCCCCGCTCCAACTGTATCCATCGCAACAAGTGGTAATGACAGAACAAGTCGAGCCATATCCGGACTTGTATTAATACTTAAATCCCCTTGAGTAATAAGGGCCATATCAAAACTCGTCCCACCAATATCCGAGCATGCAATATTGCGAATACCGAGGTGTTCACCAAGATATTTCGCACCAACTACTCCCCCAATTGGACCAGAAACGAGTGTTCTCGCCAACTCATTTGCTCGTGTACTTATCGTTCCACCGTGGCTTGCCATTACCCGAAGGTCAAATTTAGCTCCATGCTCTCTAAGCATGTGATCAATTTTTGACAATGTCTCTCGAGACGGATCTGCGGCATATGCTTCAATAATGGTTGTATTTGTGCGATGAGACTCTTTTCTGACAGGATAATAATCAACCGACGCAAACACCGGGACTTCTTTTCCGACTTTCTTCATGACTTCTTTCGCCATATCCCTAACTTTTCGCTCATGTTGAGGATACTTGTAAGAATGCAGCAAGCTGATAACGATTGCTTCTACATCTTGTTCTAGAAGTTCCAATACGGCAGGTTCCACTTCATGTTCATAAAGCGGAATGACAACGTTTCCAAATAAGTCAACTCGTTCGGTGACTCCTCTTGTCAACTCTCTTGGTACAAGCGGAGGATCGTAACGATGAGTATTTAAGTGTAAACGGTCGGAATAGGAATAGCCGAGGTAAGCCTGAATCGCTCGTCCCATTCGATGGAAATCCTCCATCCCTTTATTCACGATTAAACCGACCCGGCGTCCTTTCCTTGAAACAAGACGATTGAGCATCGCCGTTCCCGAGTAGACACCTGCAAGGAGTTTTGGGAATTCTTCTTCTACTGTTGTGTTCCAGTAAGTCAGTGCATCTCTTGCAGAGTTGAGAAGACCAATCGATTCGTCTTCAGGTGTGGATTGGGCTTTCCCGACGACAAAGTCTCCATTGTCGTCAATAATGAAGGTATCGGTCATCGTCCCCCCTGCATCGATTGCAAGTATTTGTGCATTCCGAGTTGAAACTTTTACCATCCTTTTCTCTCCTTTCTTTACTCAGAAATTGATTTCGTTTACACTGTACAATTGTGCAAAATCCGTGCCAAAATTTTAAATATTCAAACAAATGGTTTTTCCAAAAATAAAAAATAGGTAACTGTAGCGAAATGCTACAACTGTCTCGCTACATTTTTTTCATGCAACAATTCAGATAATGTTCCATAAGTTGATTTCCTTTTACATCAGAAAATGTGTTAAAATATTCTTAAAATTTAGGTAAATAAAGGGAGGGGGAAAGGCATGGGGAACATGAGGAATCCTTTTATATCGATCTTCTCGACGCATAATTTACCTGATAAAACAAAGGAATTAGAAAATTTATGGGAAATGTTTGTTACAAAAACGAGGGAAGATGACATAACAGGAAAAATACGAAAAAATGTTTTAGAATCTTGGAAGCGCTGTCAAGAAATCGGCGTTGATCCGAGGCAATTGCAAACAAAGATGGCCCTAACAGAATACGATTTAAAACATTTATTAAATGAATCTGAGTTATATCAGATCGCAAAACCGGTCATCGATGATTTGTTTCATAAGATGAAAGGAACCGGTTATTTAGTCACGTTATCCGATGAAAACGGTCGTATTATTTATTTAAAAGGCGAACCACATGTGTTGCGGGAAGCAGAAAAAATGAATTTCGCAGCTGGTATGGACTGGAGCGAAAAGACCGCAGGAACCAACGCGATTGGCACGAGTATTGTCACCAACAATCCCATTCAAATTTTCTCTGCAGAACACTTTTGTCAAGGATGCCATCCATGGACATGTTCTTCAGCTCCTATTACTCATCCCTTCACCCAAGAGATTATCGGTGCCATCGATTTTACAGGATTTTGGGGAAATGCCCAGCCTCATACTCTTGGTTTAGCTGTATCCATTGCCCAAGTGATTGAAAATCAGCTTGCACACGTCTATATGAAAGTAAATAACTACTTAACCGAGTATTTTTTTCAAGTCGTCCATAAGTGGAAAAACGATCATATTCTTGTACTGAACCATGCCTTTTTTGTTGTAAAAAGCAGTGAAAAATTAATCGAATGTTTGAATCTCCAACATGTTGGAGATTTAAAAGAACATCCTGACTTTCAACCCTTAATCACCGAACTTGAAATGATGTCTAAATTCCCTAATCGAAACTATATTTCCAGCGAACTGATGATTCGAGATTTTAAAGTCCTTGCGATCGAGCGGATTCATTTTAAGGGTAATGTAGCTGGATATATGGTGGTGTTGAAAGACAACAAAAAAGTATCCCGTACCCCTTCTTCACTCATTCTCCAAGATGGACCGTGGCAGGATGTCATTGGAACGTCAGATGCATTCTTAAAAGCTTTATACAAATGTTATAAGGCGGCCCCTTCCAATGTTCCGATTCTTCTGTTGGGAGAAAGCGGTACAGGAAAGGAGAAAATAGCAAAAGCCATACATAAATCGAGTCAACGACGCGATGAACCTTTTTTGGCCATCAACTGTGGCGCCATACCAAAAGAACTGATTGGAAGCGAATTGTTCGGATACGAAGGCGGAACGTTTACCGGAGGCAGGAAAGAAGGAAAGAAAGGCAAATTTGAAGAAGGAAACGGGGGCACCTTGTTTTTAGATGAAATCGGCGAGATGCCGCTGGACCTGCAAGTTCATTTGCTCCGGGTCCTACAAGAAAAAGAGATTACAAGGTTAGGTTCATCCCGTATCATTCCCATCAATGTTAGAATCATTGCGGCAACCAATAAGAACTTATATGACTTGTGTAAACAAGGGCTTTTTCGCGAGGACTTATTTTTTAGACTGAACGTTGTTACGGTAAATCTCCCTCCTCTTCGTGAACGGAAGGAAGATATTCCGCTGATTGCTGACTACTTTTTAAAACAATTGGCTAAAAAATACGGAAGACAATCCCTTTCACTTGCGGAAGAAACTCATAATTACTTTTTAGAATATACATGGCCCGGCAACATAAGGGAATTGCAAAATGTACTCGAGCATGCCGTCATATTCAGCGATTCTCCCGTTATTAAGTTAGAAGACTTACCGGCCTACTTAATGGAAAACAGGATGAGTCACACCCTCACCCACCAACAAAAGGACCTATCTCTCATCGAAGTGGAAGAGCAAAAAGTGCTCATCCGACTTTTAGAAGAAACCGACTGGAATCTATCCGCCGTCGCCAAAAAAATGAATATCGCCAGATCCACTCTTTATCGGAAGTTAAAAAAATATGAGTTAAAGCGGAAATAAGGTGAATTTTCCTCTGATATACGATATTAATAGAACCTTTACCACGGTTACAGATGTAAAAGGGGAAGTGTCAACTTTATAGCAGTTATTATAATGTTAATGATTCCAAATATAAACTCGGGAGGAAATTATGTTTAAGTTTAAATGTAAACGGCATTCAGAAATAATGGTTGAAAAAATTGAAAATAATCAAATCAAGCCGTATTGTGTTAGCTGCTTGGTAGAAGAAATTTACCAAGAAGAAATCGAAAAATATCAGAAAAATAAAGAATATTATCAGAAAGAATACTCCAAACAAAAGAGGATGTATTTCCTTTCGAATTTTATTGGATGTACATTTAAAAGTTTATTTTTGTGTATGTTATATTTTAATTTATATACTGCGTTTGCATTTTTGAAGTTTTCGATATGGTTTTCAGTCATTGTTACAATTATTTATCTCTATTTTCAAGGAGCAAATGGTTCTTTTAGTTTAAGACAAACTTGGTGTTCTGAACCAACAATAGAAAATACTAAACAACGATTACAATATGATATCGATAGAAATAAAGAAAAAGTTGAACGGTTTAAGAAGAGATTAGAGAAAGAGTATGTTTCAAAATCGGTTGGTATGGATATCATTGATAAAATGACTGGTCACCAATTCGAGGAATATGTTGCTGAGTTATTAAAAAACTTAGGTTATCAATCCGTTAAACTTACGCCCAAAACTGGTGATGGTGGGGTAGATATAGTTGCAAAAGATCATTTTGGCAATAGCGTTGCAATTCAATGTAAAAGACTAAGTTCAAAAGTTGGAAATAAGGCTATACAAGAAGTTTATTTAGGTAAGAAACTTTTAAAATGTAAAAAAGCGATGGTGATAACAAATTCTTATTTCACAGACCCGGCTATTCAAGCTGCACAAAAAGTTGGTGTTGAACTTTGGAATAGAAAGAAGCTTATCGAAGAAATTAGAAAGGTGAAAATAGAGATCACTTGGGAAGACTTTTTGCGTCAACAATATGCTGAGCCTTTCAGAAGCTTTAACAATTGCAAGAAAAAAATACATAACCCTGTAATGCTAAATAGGGTATAAAAAAAAGACTTGCCAGCCCCCTAAAATAACCTCTACTGTATTTGGTGTGCGAATCAAGCGTAGGAGGTAGAAAGGGATGCTGACAATGTCTGAAATTAATTCTATCAAATTTTTACGAAATCATAAATCACTATCAATCAATAAAATTGCTAATACGTTTGGTATTAATTGGCGTACAGCCAAAAAATATGATGACTGTGACCAAATTCCTCAAGAGAAAATTATTAAAAAAAGGGGGATGATGTACGAGGAAAAGTTGGGAGAGATAGTATTCAGACTGGTTAATGGAGGAGCAGAAATTAAAGCCAAAACAAAGACGAACGAAAAAGAAAATATATGAAGACCTAAAAGAAATGGGATTCCCAGGGTCCTACCGGACTGTATGTTACTTTATTAAAAATTGGAAAGAAGGAAAAATAGCTGAAGATGAGATAATAAGTAAAAATTACGAACGTTTAGAACACCCTCCCGGTGAAGCACAAATTGATTTTGGAAAAACAGAAGCTTTGAAAGACGGAAAATATATTGATCCATACTGTTTAATCATGACTTTATCTTACAGTAATGCTGCTTTCTGTGTGGCTTTACCAGGTAAAAATCAAGAATGTTTCCTTTATGGACTAAAAACACTATTTCATCAATGGGGGGGAGTACCAAGGAAACTAAGAATTGATAACTTAACTGCTGCCGTTGTTCAATAAAGAAATATATATGTGGAAGCACAATTCACAACAGAATTCCTTCAATTCGCAAACTTCTATGGGTTTGGGGTACAGGCTTGTAATCCAAGAAGTGGACATGAAAAAGGAAATGTCGAGAACAATAGATATTCCGAAAGGATATAACTATGGACAGCTACATCTTGTGTTGTATTGGAATCGCTTCAAGGTTGTTTCTCCTAACGGAGAACTACTTTATGAAGATGAACGTCCATATATGCTTAAAAAACGGAATATCCCATGGAAATCCATATTATTAGATTGGGCCCGAAAGCGAAGATGTGTAACTTATTCAAGATACGCTTCTTATTTACCTGGTCGTATTTATCAATATATCAGTATAGAGAACTACCAACTTCGTAAAGAAAGAATAAAGTGGCTAAAGCCTGTTAGCGACCCATGAAATGGAGGAAATTAATGAGAAGTTTTATGAACTTGTTCAGGAACAGGAATTAATTAGCTCAGAGGATCATCCCTATGATGTAAATTGGGACATGTATGATCAACTACACAATCATTTAAATCGAGGTGATTCTCTTTGAGTAGCACGAATTTAAAAAAATTGTGTAAATCGTTACGTCTTGCCTACGTAGCTGAAATCTATGAATCTATTCCATTTGACAATGCAGCTCAATATCTTGAGGATCTTTTCAAAAAAGAAATGGAACTTCGTGAGAAAGCGAAAGCAGAACGTTTAATCAAAAAGGCTCGTTTTCTTACAAAAAAAGACTTGGATTCTTATCAATGGGGAGAACATATTCATTTCCCTCCCCATACAGATCGAAATGACTTGTGTGAACTGAACTTTATTTCACGTAGAGAAAATGTTATATAAACCGGTTCTCCCGAAACCGGTAAAACTCATCTCGCTACCGGATTAGAGAAAGAAGCCTGCCGTAAAGGATATGAAGTACGATTTTATCGAGTATCAGATCTGGTAGATCAGTTAGAGAAAGTCTGGAGAGAAGGAAAGCTCCAAGCATTTAGAAGCCGTTTTAAGAAGGTAGATCTGATTATATTAGATGAGATTGGATACATTCCTTTTAGCAAAGAAGGTTCTGAACTGTTGTTTCAGCTTATTTCGGATTGGTATGAGCAAAAGAGCTTAATTATCACATCAAATCTGGAATTCAGTCAATGGAATCGAATCTTTGTTGATCCGAGATTGACTGCAGCATTAGTAGATCGTGTAATTCATCACGCTCATATTTTAAGTTTTATAGGTAACAGCTATCGAGTTACACATGCATTATCTAGAGCAAATTAAATACATTTTATAGGGCTGGTAAAGTTGTGTATTTTTCTTTGCAATTTTATGTATTTTTCTATTGCAAAATACATTAATAGGATTTATTAATGTACAATGAATTCATTTGTATAAAAAAATTTTTTTATGAACTTAAACAAACCTATTTTTATTACGTAATTTTTATTAGTTCCTAAACATGCATAGTGATATATTGTATTAATAAAATCTACAGCTACAAAATCTTCATCCAAAAAATTTAAACCACAAATTGGACATTTTATCATAGTAGACCTCCATTATTTGTAGAATTTTGGAAATCAATATATATCTATATATTAATACATTTTATGTTTTAATTGTTATTAATTACAAAAATCAGTCTACATTTAGTACATTTATGGCTCTCTGTCAATTGTGGTGGTGTAAATATTTCCAATACTCTCTCTTTGGAAGGAATGCAGGTTAACCTGCATTCCTTCTGACAAGTTGACGCCACAATATCTTTTTTCGTAATCGCTGAAAGCTTTTAATTCCATAAGAGATTCGTTTGATTACCTTGGTTGTATTATTTACACCTTCAATATAACCATTGTTAAATGGATACATGAAGGATTGTAAAATCTCTTGTTTCCATCTCTTAAATGTTTGAACGACTTTTCTAAATGCGAATACGTTGTTCTTTATATAATTTATGTTGCACTTCTCGTCTTACTTGATCAAACGCCCAATAAGCTTGTCTCATAAAATGAAACCGATCCGCAATAATAAGAGGATTCCCTAATTGTCTTTAAACTACTTTCTTAAATGACTTGGATAAATCCATTTCTACGATCTGTACATTTCCTGTGTCACATTGTTTTAAATAGGTTTCAATCGTTTTTACACATCGGTCTGGCAGCCATCCAATATTTCACGATTTTCTACATCGACAATAATCGTTTGATATTTTTAATCCTCCTGCATCACCCTTAAATTCATCAATGGTAATCGCACGTGGAAGTACCTTTTTGACAGGGATGGATCGTGTATCGAACATTCTTAATATTCGGTTTGTACTCACCCCCGCTAGCATTCCAGCATGTTTAAAGGACATTTCTGCACATAAACATAATGCCTCCTGAGCCAGCATGAGCGTGTGACGTTGATATCGATCCACAAACGAAAGCTTTTCATAAAAAATATGACCACATGTTGTACAACGATATCTTCGCTTCTTCACATGTAAGTACACTCTTTTTCCCGCCACTAATGAACTCTGTACTTTTTGCATTCGATAGCTATGGATGCGTTTTGTACGGCTTTTACACTTCGGACATTTCTGCATTTTCACACGTGTATGTAATTCAAACCAAAATACGCCTTGTTCTTCCCCTGAATCAAAAATCTCTACATGCTTATCTTTAATTCCTAATAAGTTTATGATAGAATGAGTAAGCACCTATCTTCTCTCCCTCTTTGATGTCTTTTGTGTCGTAACTTTAGATTATCAAAGAGAGAGAAGAAGGTGTTATTTTTTTATCATTTTTTGCGGATTATCTGAACCCTTGAGATGATAAGCATGACCACCACATTTAGTGTAGAGCCTTTTTTATTTGTATTTAAAAGATAATAAAATTGGGATGAAAAAGGCACCCTTTTTTTATAAAGGATGCCATGTTTAAATGAGATTTCTATTCTTAATAATTTGTAATTAGCAGCTCTGTTATTTCTCCTCTTTTATCTCCTTTAGAATTAATATTTCTTCGAGCATAAACTCTATTGAGATTGTAAAGATTATTATTATTTTCATCAGGTTTAAAGTAAAGTTCATCAAAAAATTTATCATCTGGTTTTACATTTTTGGGATCAGAGTTACTTAGCATCACATATGCTCCAAGTTTATCAAGTTGTTTAAAGTAATCAGCAAGTTCTCTTTGATTATCATCGTTGAAATCATATTTACTATAAGAAGTGAAACTCGAGCTCTCAGTTATTGGCCGATAAGGTGGGTCAAAATACACAAATACCTGTTCTTCAGATGAAATTATATACTCAATTGTGGCATAACTTTGCTTATAATCACCTGGCTCCGCTATTTCTACTTTTTCCAACAAGTGATGAACAGCTTGGAGATTTTCTTCATCACATATTTTTGGATTTTTATATCTTCCCATTGGAACATTAAATTGTCCTTTTTTATTTACACGAAATAGTCCATTAAAACATGTACGATTTAGAAAAATAAACTCACTTGCTCTTTTTACTAAAAATTCCTCAGTTGGATTTGCTTCAAATTCTTCTAACTCCTCATTGAACTTACTTCTAACACTCATATATATTTCTTTTCTTAAAGGTTCATCAGCTAGAAGATATTCTTCTTCTTTTCTTTTAAGCTCTTCAATTAAAAACTTTACATTTTCACTTTTGATAACCTTATAAACATTTATTAGCTCAGGATTAATATCCCAAATAAATGCTTTTTGAATTCCATATTCATCATTTTGCAGTAAATCAAACAATACAGCTCCGCTACCAACAAAAGGCTCTACATAATACTTAACTCTTCCCAATTTTAATTCATTGGGCAAATGTTCCCGTATTTCAGGAAGTAATTGGGTTTTGCCACCAGCCCATTTTAAAAACGGTTTAGCCTTAACTATAGAATTTATCATCTTCTCACCCCGAACATATGTTCTTATTCCTAGTATAACACATCTTACTCTAGTTTTCTATAAATTCATAATTGAAATTCATTGGAAGATCATCTATTATTTTATTAGTAAAATAATAATTCAGGAGTGTCAACATGATACAATTACCTTATCATTTAAATCGAAATTTGTCGAATCCTGAAGAAGCATTTAATTATTTCATAGAAACCCTCAAAGACAGTATCTTTACATGGGATTATTTTGTTGACTTTGAAAAGGTAATAAAGAATGTATCAGAAATTGAAGCCGAATTAAAAACTTTAAATCGTCTTATTGGACTTACTAACGAAGAGTTTGATGCAATCTTTATTAATATTGTTTCTGATTACCCAAGTATAAGAAAAGCTCTTCCGATATTAATAGCTTCTCGAATTTCTAAGATTGCTGAGACACCGATTGTAGATGATATTAAAACAATTGAAGCAGTAAATAAAAAATATCTTTTTGATCCTAAAATTCCTTTAACTGAAAATATAAAAAAAGATTTATTAACATTTATGGAACAAACGGGATTAAAAACCTTCTTTGTTAATCGTGAAGTCAATAATCTAATTGATTTTTGTAAAGGGATAGAAGTTGGAATGGACACCAATGCTAGAAAGAACCGAACTGGTACTAGTATGGAGAATATTGTAGAAGAATATATTAAAGTATTTTGTAATAAATATAATTTTAAATACATAGTTCAAGCTACAAAGAATAAAATTTGGGCCAACTGGCAAATTAACATTGAAGTTGATAAAATTGATAGACGGTTTGACTTTGCAATATTAGATAACCAAAAACAATTATATCTAATAGAAGTAAATTATTATGGCAGTGGAGGTTCAAAATTAAAGGCTACTGCTGGGGAATATAAGGAAGTCCAAAAATTCCTTTCAGATCAGGCGGTTAAATTTATTTGGATTACAGATGGAAAAGGGTGGCTAACTGCAAAAACCGCACTTAATGAAACATTTGTAATGAATGACTACACATTTAATTTACAAATGTTATCAGATGGTATTTTAGATGAAGTTGTACAATCTAAAAGATCGATAAAAATCTAATATAAAAGAGAAACCACTTTTTGGTTTCTCTTTTCTTTTGGAATAAAACAATATTGTTTGTTAAAATGAGATAAAATCTTACCAGAGGTGTAAGTAAATGAATTTCCAAAACAAAATTTCTTACTATTATGAGTATGCCGATTTTAAACTAATACTAGGTGATAGCCTAGAAATGATGAAAAAATTTCCTAGCGAAACATTTGATATGATATTTGCCGATCCTCCCTATTTCCTTTCTAGTGGAGGTATCACATGTAATTCAGGAAGAATGGTTAAAGTGGATAAAGGTGAATGGGATAAGTCGTTATCAATAAATGAAAAACAAGATTTTAACAAAAGATGGTTATCAGAGTGTAAACGTCTTTTAAAAAAAGGTGGTACAATTTGGATTTCTGGAACATATCATAATATATATTCTATAGGAATGGCTCTAGAAGAGCTTGAATTTAAAATTTTAAATAACATCATATGGGAAAAATCAAATCCTTCTCCAAATCTGAGTTGTAGGTACTTCACACATTCGACTGAAACAATTTTATGGGCAAAAAGAAATAAAAATGAAAAACATAAATTTAATTATAAATTAATGAAAAGCCTTAATAACGGAAAACAAATGAAAGATGTGTGGACCTTTTCAACAGCGAGTAAATCAGAAAAGAAATATGGCCATCATCCAACACAAAAACCATTGAAATTACTAGAAAGAATAATAATGGCAGCAACTGATGAAGGAGATCTGATTTTAGATCCATTTAATGGTAGCGGTACAACAGGAATAGCTGCATCTAGACTCAAGAGAAAATATCTTGGGATTGATATTGAGCAAAGCTATTTAGATATTACAGTTAATCGACTAAAAGATTCATTTCAAATGAAATTTGAGATTTAAAAAAAAAGCGCATGAAGAAGAAACTTCATGCGTTTAAATTTTTTTGTTGGTTATTTTAATGAAATTACTCGAACCCACTTAACATTTTCCTGCAGTAAATCACGGTTAACAAGTCTACCTACAGTAATATAAACTGTATTACCAACAGGGGTAGATGTTTCTCTTTCTACAAACTTATCCATATTTTCTATAAACCAATCTCTTGTTTCAGGCATAGGTAGTATATGTAATTCTTTTTCGTCAACAAAATAATAGAATACAAAATTTGCTTCAGTATACATAAAACAACCAGGAGTTCCTTTACTTTTATTGCTAACAGTTTCAAAGAAATAATTCCCAGTCCTATAATATCTATCTCCTTTTACTTCAATTTTAGTAGTTACTTTTTTACCATTATTATACCAGTTCCAAAGTAAATCAATATCTTTTTCTCTATATATAGGATCATCTTCAACATTAATCACATTTATAGTATATGGAAATGATTTTAAATACTCTTCAATATCTCTTGAAGCTCTTTTAGCAACACTATTAGCTTCATTCATAGTGTATCTTTTTCTCAATACAAAGCACTCCTTAAATTTCACTTAATTAGTAATAAAATTATTACGCTTTATTATTTTTATAAAAACTTATGTTGATTATTCTATTAAATCAAAATCTATCTTATTAGTTTCCGTATTATATGTGTATTTTATTAAAGAAAGGGAATTCCATTGTGTCGATTCGACTGGACGAAATCCTTTGGTATATTTTCTTACTCCTACCATCTTTGCATAATTTCTTACTTCTTCATTAAATTCATTTGCTACTGAAAAAGCTCGAATCATTGAATAGTCTCCATATGAGTACTCTTGATTAATCTATTCCACATATTTCAATGTTTGGTCAACATCATTTTTAGTAGCTGAATCTTTCTTTAATTCAACTACTAAATATCTAGAAATTGTTGGTTGAAACCCAGGAATAAATCTATACCCGAATATGTCCATTTTATCCATATAATCAATTTTAAATGGAGCCGCAATTACTTGGTGTGAAAGGTAATCCCAATCCCCAAAAACTTTTAATGTTTCTTCTTCTTTATTAGCAATTTGAAAGAGTAATCCCGCTTCAAGCGCCATTTCGTGTTTCAAATTATTTCCATTAGCTCCAAATTGTAAAATGTCCATGGCATTAAAACGATGTTCATCTTTCAAATTAGAACTAATTTCATGATGTTTATTTTCAAATTCAGCAGAAAATATATGTTTTTCATCATTAGAGTATATGTATTCTTGATTTGCTTTTAATATAGCATCTTTTAAAGCTTGATTTTTCTTCATTATCAATTTTAATAAAAGATAATTCCCAAAATGCTCTTAACACTTTAAATTTTGATGGATTTGAAGATAATGCTGCATCTATATCAATTCCCTTTTTAAAAAAATGAGGTGAAGGCTTAAATATACAAATCACCGTTGTTCAATACCGTTATTTTGACTAAATAGGTTTTCATCCCATAACACATCATTTTTTAATTTTTCATAATTGTATCTTTTTGGAATATTAGCCTCTGGAAAATTTAAAAATTTGCAATCGCTATTAAACTCAACTAACTTACCTATTCCATATATCTTCCTTTGAATAAAAAAGTATATATTATCTCCTGGTTTCATAGTAGTATAATCTGCAAATGTTCCCTCGTGATGAACTCCTCAAATGCTTTTATTTGGTATTTTAATTTTCGTTGAGTAAACACCGTTTTTAACATAGAGTGAAAGTGATTCAAGATTATCTAGTCTCATTATATATCCTGCCAAAAAAACCTCCTATTATTATACATTTTATCATAAAATTGGTTCTGTTTAATAAAACGTGCTTGGTTCTCCCTCTCGTTCTTTTTCAGAGATTCTAATCTTATTGGTAGTGCAAATTTTTCGTTGTTCAATCCCCTAAGCTCCGTCAAATTATTGATTTGAATAAGTTCATCTTACCATTTCTTAAATATTCAAGGAATTAAGTATGTGGAACCCTTTGGAAGAACAAACTGTGTAAAAGCCTTTAAGGATAAGAATGAATGAGGATTTTTGATTTTGTTATCTTTTACTTATAAAAAGTACATTAAATAAAATGTATAAACTGTAAGGATGAATTAACATCTATGAATAGTAATTTATTAATGTATCTTCCTGATTCCATTCTCTCTATATATTACCATTATTTAGATTATTTTCTCTTTGCGAATTCTCCCCTAAACCATAAAAAAGTATTGGGGTTGTGATATATTTAATAAAATTATAACTAGGAAGTCCCCAATTCCCCTTCTACCTCCTATATAGCAAGTGGGGAGGTAGAAAGTATGATTCAACAAAAACCGATTGAGAATTTTAATGAGTATAGTCAGTTTGAGTCGTTGAAGGATTTTAACAATAATATCGAAGCGTTTTTGTTTGAGCACAAAAAAGATTTTACGCGTTCGGAGTTAATGGCGTTTAAAGGACTTGTCCGCTTTTGTGCGAAAGTGTATGGCGTGTCGAATGCGTCCATAAGTACGATTTTACGTGCTATTTCCGATCGGTATAACGGGCATGGGGTGTCTGAAAGTACGTTTCATCGGATGAAACGGAAATGCGTGAAGCTAGGGATTTTAACGGTGAAAGAAACGGTTAGAAAAGATGGTTCACAATCTAGTAACCTGTGGATATTTAATCGTTTTTTAAAGAAAAATGATTCTCGTTCAAACGGAAATGACACCCCTTGCAACCAACGAAAACAGGAAGAAACCGCGAAAAATCAACAAACAAATGATGAACAAATGACACCCCAAAAAACTAGTCATCATTCTTTTAAAACTAGCAATCTAAATAATAAACGTAAGGACGTTCCACTAGACTACACATATACAAGCAATCGAGTGCCGAAGGAATTTCGTAATCTCGTGAACTGTTTTTTTGACAATTACAAAATGATCGAAGAATTGTGGAAAATTATTACCATCCAAACACGGTGCTTAACGTATTACACACTTCAAGACAAAGTGGATCTTGCTGTGGACACATTTAAGCAATTAATCCGTAACTTAAAAATCGGCAGGAAAATCAAAAATATATTTGGCTATTATTGGGGAATTGTGAATAATTTCTTAGATGCGGAAATGTATGAACTTATGGCGACGTTAGGTGAAACGGACTAATTTACATTTGTTAATAAACGATTTCACCAGATAAACTAATATTTCTGCTTATCTGGTATTACCCCACGTACCCCGCCTCTTGGGTCGTTCATGTCTCCTTTATATCTTGGGATGAGGTGGACATGGACATGGAAAATCGTTTGGCCGGCGGTTTGGCCGCAGTTAATGCCGATGTTGTAGCCATCGGGTTGGTATGTTTCATCAAGGAACTGTTTGCTTTGAAATAAAAGGTCATCGATGGCTAGCCGTTCTTCTTCGGTTAAGTCAAAGTAATTGGCGGTGTGCCGTTTTGGGATGATGAGCAGGTTACCTTGGTTACTGGGTATTTGTCGAATATGGCATAGGCAAGGTCGTATTCGAGTACAAATTTTTCCATTGTACAAAAGATGCAGTACATTTGGTTCCTTTTCGTTCAAAGTGGTAATGGAATGAGTCGTTCGGTTACTAACTCAACGTCCCTCATTTTCCACCTCAATGAGGAAGATTTTTTCTTCGAATCCTCCCCGTTCAGCAGCTTTCTTTTTTCGGACTGCTTCGACTTCTTCGATGGTGGAGCCGTGACACTTCGCTAAGGCATGAATAAGTTCTAATAGATCTGCTAATTCTTCGATGGCTTGTTCAGAACTTTCGGCTTGTACGTATTCATTTAGTTCTTCCGTCATTTTTTTCTGAAGTTCTTTTCTATATTCTTCGTCAGTTAATATTTTTGTTGTGCATTTTTTCCTGATTGTTGAATGATTTCAGGAATGCGGTCACGTACAAGTTTATGGTAAACTGGCATGTGAATTTTCTCTCCCTTAATTCAAGTATTCTACCACTAGTTTAATTGGATTTTTTATACATGACTAGTAACCAACCATGATATACTTAAATCATTTCCATATATTTTCATCATTTAATATGATACATGTAATAAATGAGTCTCAGACTATGTTAACAAGGAGTCAAACATCTATGCTGAATCAATTCAATCAAATCCTCCAAAAATGGATGCCATTGATTACTCCGGCGAGTGTGGTTATTGGAATCGTTTTTTATGAGAGATTAGATAACTACATGTTTCTAGTCCCATGGATTTTTGCGGTGATGACGTTTACGGGGAGTTTGCGGTCAAACTTTCGTGATTTGAAAAAAGTGTTCCAGCATCCGCTGCCTTTACTTGTTGCGTTACTGACGCTTCATTTGGTGATGCCGCTCATTGCTTTTGGTACAGGAACGCTATTTTTTCATGATGACCCTTATATAGTCACCGGGCTCATCTTGGCCTTCGTCATTCCGACTGGTATTACGAGTTTGTTATGGGTGACGATTTATCAAGGAAACGTTGTGTTGACCTTATCCATCATTCTTGTGGATACGTTGTTGTCACCTATTATTGTTCCGGCGATGTTGCAATGGCTGGTTGGGTCGTCGGTGGAAATGGACGTCGTCGCCATTATGAACGGGTTGTTATGGATGATTGTCATTCCATCGCTATTAGGAATGATCACGAATCAATATTTAGAGAAAAGCAAAACCGAAAAACTAGCCGCGACCCTTTCTCCTTTTTCCAAGCTAGGAATTGGTGCGGTGGTGGCGATCAATAGTTCTGGCATCGCTCCATATGTAACCAAGGTGGATACACGGTTACTATCCATTATCGTCGTCGTGTTTTTGTTAGCATTAGCCGCCTATGGAATCGGTTGGATCAGTGGAAAGATGTTGAAGGCCAAACGTAGTACGACCATTTCGATGATGTACAACAGCGGAATGCGAAACATCAGTGCAGGTGCGGTCATTGCGATTACGTACTTTCCAGCTCCCGTAGCCATTCCGGTCATCGTTGGCATGCTGTTTCAACAATTGTTAGCTTCGCTCGTGGGAAGTGTATTGGACAAACGGAAGCTGCCATTGAACACGGATCGAGTCGTTTCGCGATAACAAAAGCGCGTTCCCCCTACTTTTGGGAAACGCGCTTTCTTTTATGAAAAATGAGAGAACCTCATCTTGCTTGCTGTTTACCGCGATTAAAGTGATTCCAAATGTCATCCCCTTGGACAAGTTGGAAAAATCGGTTTTATTTCAAACAAAACAACTACCCTTTATCTGTACCGTTATTCTATCACTGTAATACGCACATTTTTACGTCCCCATTGCATCGCGGTGTCTTGATTTTTAATAAATACATCGATTCTATTCCCTTTGATTGTACTGCCGGTGTCAGCTGCAATCGCTATGCCGTAACCTTCCACTTTCACGATAGATCCAAGTGGAATCACATTAGGATCCACAGCAATCACTTTCGCATCATCAGCATATTTTTTCAGGTTAATGCCCATCTTGGTGATACCGGAACAACCTGAACAATCTGCCGTGTAGGCTGTGCTCTCAACGGTTAATTCCTTTCCAGCAGCCGTTTTCGGAGCGGCTTGTCGGTCGAGCTCCCTTCGAGTTTGTGGACCTACAACGCCATCTACCTTCAGCCCTTCTTCTTTTTGAAAACTCTTTACAGCACTCTCAGTGCCTGATCCATAAATTCCATCCACACTTCCAGCGTAATTCCCCGCCTGCTTCAGTTGGCTTTGAATTTTGGCGACATGTATTCCAATATCACCTCTTCTTAAAATTTGAATGGCATGAAAGGTTTGCGGACCCGCAATGCCGTCCACCTTTAAATTCCTTTTCTCTTGAAAATCTATAACAGCCTGTTCAGTTATCGATCCAAAGTATCCGGTTGAGGCAGGATAAGGAAATAAACCTTTGGTCATTAAATAATCCTGTAATTCTTCGACATCTGAACCCGACATCCCTTCCTTTAATGTACGATCCCCAAAAGCTGCTTCAGCCCATAACGGAGTTGCTACTAATACGACTCCTACAATAAATGACATCAAGATGCCTTTCATTTTCATTCACCCTCTCACAATCTAGTTGTTCGATACATTAAATAGATTCGTGAGAAAGTGATAGAAGATGAGGTTTGAATACGAATTCCCTACAAAATACCTAATACCTCTTTTGAACAAATCATCGGTTTGTTACCGATTGACCTCTTCTTTTTAGAGATATAGTATCAGTTTATCCAAGAGTAAGAGATTACTTGTAATCAATGTCTTAAACTAATGATGGTGATTACCCGCCGATAAGGTCAATAATCACATTACACCCTTTTACCGCCCTTGATACTTGTAAAAATAACTACCTGACCGCTGCGAGGGTTAAGTTTTTATATATGGATGCGTCCATTAAAAAAATACGTCATGATGAACGCTTATTATTTCTTATAAGCGGTGAAACACATTGAAAATAATAATTCGGCTCATGCTTTTCATGTAATTGATTCCAAGGATACACGTCTTTGATCGAACCTGTAAATTCAATTGGTTTTGAATGGGAAAGGGCTTCAATTTTATATTCAGGAGGGCAGTTTTTCACCTCATATTCACCTAATTTGATAGGAATGCCTAAAACTGTAATAGCATGTAAAAATTGATTTTGAAAATACACATCCACCAAATGAAAATCAATATATTTGGTTTCGCCGTTTTCTTTATACACAATATAAAAATGCGGAGTTCTGTGAGTGTATTTTGAACGATATATTAATTTCGTTTGTTTTTCGATTACACATTTTTTTATATGTTTGATAGGAATTTCTAACGTTTTATATCCTTTTTTCTTGGAATCTACTTTTTGAAAAATTAGAGAAGTTTTTGATACCGTTAATTGAAACGGATGACGATGCTCTAATATTTGATCACTAATGGAAAACCAAGCGATACACCCGGCAAAGAAGCCAATAACTAAAAGAAATAGAGAGAGCAATGCCCAAAGCCAATTCCAATTTCCCCATCCATTATTTAATATGTTTTTGATTAATTCATACGGAATATAAACATCAAACAAAAGGAAAAATCCGATGCCCATAAATGCTAATAAAAAGGCCGACACCCAATTCATTTCTTGAGTTTCTTTGTAAGAAAATAGATTCATATGACATCACTTCCTAAATGGAAATTATTCTATATTCTTATAATATTGTCAATATTAAGATATAAACTTAAATCGCTTACTTCTAGGATTGCAACTAAAACCGAGATTGGGAGTTTTGTACCGATTATCCAAAGGTCGCATTCCCAATTCTATGTGCCTGTTCGGATGCTTTATGTGCTATTTCCGATGATTTATGAGCCTGTCTCCACTTTCTATGTGCCAAAATCGTCAACTAATGTGCCTTTTCCTCAGGCTATGTTCCAAATCTGAATTCTTATGTGTCTATGTACCAAACTCAACCTCTCAATGGATCGTCCAAATAAAAAAATACTCAGAAACGATAGTTCTGAGTAAGCTTATACAATATCAAGCACTTTTTCTTTTTTCCATCTTAAAATCATGAAGATTATACCAATGAAGAGCAACGCTAAATATAAGCTCGGAGCTAAATACTTTGGTAGACGAAGAGTCGTTACGTTTTCGATTAAGTATTTTAGTAAGTACCCGACCAATCCTAAGAAAATAGGTACTTGCATGCCTATGACCATTAGATAATTCGATGAAATACTTGAAATAAAGCAGACGATGAGTGACAAAATGATACCTAACAAATAAATTGCGACAACTGTCATAACGATATATTGGAAAAATGAGAGGTCGTACCAAAGCTGTACATAATTAAAAATAGAATTTACTTTTGATGCGAAAAACATGTGAACTTGATTTTGCGAATAAATCGTGAAATAACCTATCAATTGTACAGTGATTAAAAGAAAAGTTGAAATGAGAGCTGTCATCAGCTTTGTGGTAAAAACGCTTCTCCCTTTTTTTGATGTATATTGTAATAAACGAACATGATTTCGTTTATCGGACACATAAATTGGAGATAACAGAACAATAATGCTTACGATGATGATGATTGTCACGTTTTTAATAATATGATTATAGTTTTCAAAAACGAACCATGGAAGAATGGATTGATTGGTACCACTATCGATGATTTGATTAATTTTCTCCTCTTGCTTTGGAGTTACTTCCTCATATAATCTCTTGATCCACCGATCCCTCTTTTCGTATTGTCCCATTATGTATTCCAACGCTTCGAGCTTCCAAAATAAATCCACTTGTTCCGTAAACATGACCTGACTATGAAGTGCTCTTAATTCATCATTACTATGGTCAGCCGTTCGAAAGTCTTCATACGTCCGAATTCCCGCATGGGCAAAATCTTCTCTGGACTGGATGTATTGATCGGCTTGTTTTACCATATTTTCATACCACTTTTTCAAATCGGTAAATTCTTTTTCATCGATGGAAACTCCATATTTTTCTATCATCTCTTTTGATAGATGATATTCATCTAATATCGGGCGTCCATTCGGAAAATGCTTAATATGAAAATCAATAAACAAATAGTTCATAACGATATTTATCAGTATAATAAGCAGAATATTTTTCCAATTAAACAGTTTTTTCATTTCATAATACACCAGTCTCATAATCATCCTCCCTTTTAATACACATCTTGTTGTTTAAACCTTCTTACCGAATAAAGCGCAACAATTAATAACAAAATGGACCAAACAACGACCGTCACTAGTTCATAGTATTTAAATGTAGTAAACGCACCGCTTTCCATGAACCATAAAAATGGGTTTAGTATTAATATAAATGGGGTGAAATGAACAATAATGATAGCTATCGAATTTTTTGCCATCACACTCGGAAGTAATAGCCCCGCTCCAAACAATACCCAAAAGAGAAAAAACACAAAGTAACTATGGCGAATCCACATGGCAATCACATACGTCATCGTACTAAATATCAAGACGCTCAACAAAAGGAGTATGCTTGCTAACGTTAAATACAAAACAAAAGGCAGGTTCCACCACGAAATATATGGATAATCATACTCCCAATTAAACCCACTGCTGATGGGTACCTTCCATAAACCTGAGTAATCAAAAATACTAAAGTACGCTATGAACGTTCCTCCTAAAACAAGAACCGTTGTAATGGAACTAGCTGTGAGGGAAACGATCCACTTATCCACACTTAGCCTTCTCCCTCTTTTCGATGAATAGGTTAACAGATGCGTTTTATTTTCAAATTCAAAATTAACCAAATAGCCTGTTAAAAGGACAGCTAATATGATGGATTCAAATAGAACCGCCCGAAACAACGTCCGGAACAACAATGTATGCATTTTGTAAAAAGAACCGATAAAAAACAAATGATTGTACTCGTTAGTTTCAACTAACTCGGTAAACCGTTCTTTCAGCTGGGCATACTGTTTATTAACAAAACGTTCAGCTTGCCCTGATAACCCGTATCTAGAAATTTGAAACTTAGCGATATTCATCACATCAAAGTTTTTATAATAGGTATCTAGGTCGTTAAGGTAATAGTAGTACGATTCCACAAGAGCAATTTCCTCAATCCATTGCAGTTGCTCTTCGTCTACCTTCGTTTCTTCAAAAGCTCCATGATGAAAATCTTCTAAAAACTCTTGAACTGTATGATACTCCTTTGAAAAATATACCTTTGTGAACTGTTGAAAATCGTCTAATTGTTCGAAATAATACTCCTTAAAGCGATCCGCCTTCTCACCATTCATTTCATGACCAAAGCGATCGACGAGTTTGGTCAACACCGCTAACTCTTCCCTTATGTGGCTATGTTGATAAATGATGAACACGTTAAATGAAAGAAAAATCACCAAAAGACTGACCAATATTGGAGACGTTCGGACTTTTGTAAACTCATATTTCATTATTGTCCACATCATGTGATTGCTCCTCATCTTGATACGCATATAAAAACACATCTTCTAATCTAGGTGAAACGATGGTCCAATCTGTTTGAGGACTCGATGCAATAAATCGAACTTTCCATTTTCCTTTTCGTTGCATTTCTGATAAGGTGAAATGGTTCTTCCTAAATTGCACCATTTCTTGATCGTCCACTTCTGTTTCAAATACTTTACCCTCTAATAGTTGACAAATATTTCCGATGGTATCTTTATAAAGAACCTGTTTATTTTTAATCATAATGATTTCGTTGGCGATGGACTCGACATCCGAAACAATATGGGTAGAAAGAATAACAATACGGTCTCTTGCTAAGTCAGACAACATATTGCGAAAACGTACCCTTTCTTTTGGATCGAGGCCTGCTGTCGGTTCATCTAAAATCAAGATTTTCGGGTCATTTAACATCGCTTGAGCAATTCCTACTCGTTGAATCATTCCACCTGAGAATTTCTTCATTTTTTTATGAGCCACATCAGTAAGGGCTACTTTTTCTAATACATCGTACACCCGTTTTTTAGCTACTTCTTTTTCAATCCCTTTCAACGCCGCTAAATAAAGTAAATATTGAACAGGGGTATAATTTTTGTAGTAACCAAATTGTTGAGGCAAGTACCCTAACACTTCACGGTACCGTTCATCAAGCTGAAAAATATCGATTCCTTCATACAAAATGTCCCCTTTTGTCGGATAAAGTAAAGTCGTCAACATTTTGATTAATGTTGTTTTCCCCGCTCCATTTGGTGCTAATAATCCATATACTCCATGATGAAATTCAAGCGAAATATCTTCTAATGCACAAAAATCCCCAAAATATTTGCTCACATTGTTCATCACTAACATCTTGCCTCTCTCCTTCTAACCGTTGTTTGCATCATGTCTTGAATTTGCTTTACGTATAGATATCCACATAGAAATACAACGAAGATATACACATATATCGGTATTTGACTTAAACAAGTATGATAAAATTCGTCACTATATATGAAAAGCACACAATTTAGAAACACCCAGGCGGTGAGCCATCCATAAAACACCCGACGCGACCGATAGCGAATGATGACATAGATAAAAAGCGCTGAAAAAATAAAGAGGGAAGAAATCGAAATCGTGAATAATTCCCAAAAATGAACGACACGATTTACTTGAATACTTAAAAATGCTGCCCCTAGCAAACTTAACAAGACGCTGAGAATACTATAGACTAACATGCGAAAAGCTGTAAGTTGATAAAAGTTGTACTTACAAACCATTTCTACTTCATACGTTTGATCCTTATCTAGCAAAGCCCAGAATGAAAAACTAATATATATGAGGGGCGATGTGATAAACATAAAAGAGTAGACGTTTCCGATATCTTTTTGGAAATAATTTGTGGATTGTAATACCGTAAACGTAAAAATAATGACCAACATGAATAACGTGAAGGCTGTTTCATACCAATCTCGAAACAAATGCTTCACACCAACTTGTCGATACATGTTTTTCAAAGAAGCGAAAAAAGAGTCCCGGTCATTGCCAAACTGATTGACAATCGTGTAAATTTCATCCTGAATCGTTTCATCATCTGGATATTCAACGTAAAATTTTTCCTTCCTCATTGGTCATCCCCCC
The DNA here is from genome assembly GCA_017656295.1 of Bacillus sp. (in: firmicutes). Taxonomy (NCBI): domain Bacteria; kingdom Bacillati; phylum Bacillota; class Bacilli; order Caryophanales; family Bacillaceae; genus Bacillus; species Bacillus sp. (in: firmicutes). The sequence goes on from JACDOC010000022.1 coordinate 38,119, forward strand.
TCATTTTGTTTTTGATTTTTTTCAAAGCCGAATAATACTTCGTTTTCACCGTCGCCTCCGGTAAGTTTAATATGTCAGCAACTTCGGAAAACGTATAATCTGAAAATAGCTTCAGTCTGAATATTTGTTGGATGGATGAATCGAATTGAAGAAGAAGATGCAAAATTCTCTCGACATCTTCTTTATATTCCAACGTCAATGTAAAATCATCCCACCGAGAAGGCTCATATTCTTCAATCGGTTCTGCTAAGTGATGGTATTTGTAATATTTTGAGCGGTAATAATCAATGATTCGATAGGTTGCTAGTTTATAAAGCCACGTCCTGAACGAAGCTTTTTTCTCATCAAATGAACGGATGGATTGAAGCATGTGTAAAAAGATTTCTTGCGTTATGTCCATAGCTAATTCTTTATTCATCGTTTGCTTATACACATAGGCATATATTTCTTTATAGTATTTAGAAATCAGTTGATTGGCAGCTTTCCGGCAGGACTTCCTTTTGATTTTTCTGATCCACTGTCTTTCCTGATCCATCATTCACATCTCTTTTCTTTTTCTAGCAGATTTATGGAATTGGAAACTTCTATCTATTTATTCGTAACAGAGGAAAAAATAGTTTTAAAGAAATTTATTTTTTTAAAAAAAAGTGGATTGGTTCTGAGGATTCGAAAATGAGGAATAAAAGGTAAAAAGGCGCCAATCTTCCGTTCTTAGCGCCTTTTTAAAATTATCTCCTTAACTCATTTGGGTTTGCTTTCTATTTCCCCACTTCCCACTCCACCGTTATACTCCCCGATAAATGGTGACCTGTTACGACGATGTAGTAGGTATCGGTAGCTTTTGCTGTAATCGAACGCGTATTTTCTCCCAATTCCGTTATGCCGACATATTGGTTTTCTTTGTTCCTTACATGATACCCATATCCACCGCCATTTGTCGGATGAAACTCAATGGTAAACGTTAGCGTATCACCTTGTTCTAAGTAAACGGGAATTTCGTGCTTCCCGTGAAAGTAGGAAAAGGTAGCTTGGAAGCTATTGTCGGTTCTCATTTCGTTCCATTGTTTTTTCGTCGTAAAGTCGATGGATAAAAGTGTGATAAGGAATAGTGGGATAACAACCGCAAATAACCACCGTCGCCACACATTCTTTTTCGAAAATATAGTTTCAAGATAAAACAGTAACGAAAAAATAGCTCCAACAGCACCAGCAAATAAAGTAAATGGATTTACACCTCGAACTAGAAAATAAGCAAATCCGGCCACGATATAAAGCACGATTTTCGTCGTTTGATGGAACTTTTTCACTCTTGTTGTTAGCCCATCAATAACGATGGAACAAGTAATTCCGTACGCGTAAAAAATAAACCAAAGCATCTTTGTTTGATTAAAGTTTTCAACTGTATCGTACATGTCAAATTCAGCGGACATTAATATGACAAGAAAATAAATAAAGATGGAAAAGCCGGCACCGGCTAACTTTGTCAGTAAATATCGCCCAATGGTGAGGGCTTTTTCTTGCATCATGGAATCCCCCCATCGAAGCCGTTTATAATCTGTATTTATTTTCCATTGTACATGAAGAATGAAGTGTTTGGAGGAAAATTCCACTTAAAAAATAATTTCAAAGGCTTCTTCTATCTTTAGTAGGGCGATGAATTCATATGTATCCATTTCGGGCTTCAATCGGAAGAACGGGTCCATCCCACTGTTTCAGATTTTTCACTTATTTTTGACAGCGGCCGAGCTCTTTTTTTACAAGGTCAACCGCTGTTAAAGCGATAAGCATGGTATTAATGATCCCAAATAGCAACAATTTTAAGCGGAAAAAGAGCAGACTGAACGCTTGGTTGCATAAAAAATTGGTGATACATAACGAGAAAAACCGCTTCGTTTGGGAGTTATACCTATGGCGATCATTGATAATGGAAACGGCTAAAGCAATGAAGCAATAGAGGATGGACCGAACAAAGCCAATCGTGTAGCCGGTTGGAGTGAAAATCGGCTTTTTTAACTGGTGATACCAAAACGGGCGACGGTTGGTTAAAAAGGAGGAAAGGAACGAACTGACGTAAATGATGAATAAAAGGATAGACGATTTTTTCATGAAGATCCCTCTTTTTTACTTCTAACTTGTGTGGCCATTGGCCAAATTATTCTACTCGCAAGTAATATTTACGGTGTTTACTCCCTCCTTTTCTTTCCAGCGGCATGTTTGATAAAAGATCGAATGTGACTCTAATCGATGGACATTGTATAAAAGACCGGCATTTTTGATTCGTAATAAAAGGTTCTACCAGATACAAATAATCGAAAATCGCTTGTTCATGGGCCGTTTTAGATGAATAGTTACAATGTGGGCATATCCACTTACCCCAGACTCTCTCCATCGAAAAGTTATTACACTCAGGGCAATAGACACCAGTAATTAATTCGTTCGGTTGGATGTTGTAAAGCGGTAAGATAGCTGGTTGGTGAGGTAAATGGTGAAGTAATATTTGTTGTTTTAATTGCTCTAATTTTTTTTCACTTAAAATAGGGTGGGAATAAATGCGAGCAAGCTGGTCCACTTTTTCGGGGAGAGTGTGGACATGCACTACGGGGAGCGGGTGTTCTAAGGCAGATTTTAAAATGGTTCTTTCATTTGTATTGACAACAAGGAATTCAATAGGGATATGTTCTACATCATATTGAGCGAACCACAATTTCAATTTTCGGCAAAGCCAATCAGCTTCGAAAATCGGATTGGGTAACCCTTTTTCCTTTCCATTCACCGTCTGAATTAGCTGTTCAAACTCATCAAAATAGAGCGTTCCGCAATAATGGATTTTTTTTATGATGAGGAAAAATGAAGGTGTCATGACCAACGCATCCAGTTGGATAAGCAGGTCATCTATTTTTAGTCGTACATCATGATAAATGTAATACGATCGTAAGTACAAATCTATATAAGAAAGAAATTCATCTAATAACTTTTCTCCCTCATACTCCTCCCTTCTTTTGAATAACTCATTCTCTACTTCATTTCTTTTCGGATGATGCTTTGGAAGCCTTCGTTCAAGTGCTTCTAATGCTCGCAACTGATAAGGTACCGTTCGTTTTTTGACAATCAATAATTATCCCTCCTCTTATTTTTTATATTCAATTCTCCATTTATTTACAAAATCCTGCATCCATTGACAAATTTTTTACTAAATGACCTTCGTTGGAAATGCTCAATCTTCTAAAAATTCTTTCCTTATGCTTTTTTGCTCCGTTGACACAGCATTCATCATAGAGATACGATTAATTTATCAGAATTTATTTAATTTTTTATCCAAAGAGGTGAAGGCCATGACGATGCCATACACGATTAAGTATGCACAGCAACTCGATGCGCGAGATGAGCTGCGTTCGTTTCGGGACGAGTTTTATATAAAAAAAGGAACGATTTACATGGACGGGAATTCTCTCGGACTGCTTTCCAAGCGGGCGGAGGCATCACTTTTACAAATTCTTGATTCGTGGAAAGAGCTTGGGATTGACGGTTGGACACAAGGGGAGCATCCGTGGTTTTACTTGTCTGAACGGCTTGGGGATTTGATGGCACCGCTTGTTGGGGCGAAGCCGGAGGAGGTCATTGTAACCGGGTCGACGACGTTAAATCTTCATCAACTCGTGGCCACGTTTTATGAGCCTCAAGGGAACCGGACGAAAATTGTCGCAGACGAATTAAGTTTTCCATCGGACATTTATGCGTTACAAAGTCAGTTGAAGTTAAAAAGTTTGAATCCGGATGAACATCTCGTCCGCGTGAAAAGTCGCGACGGACGAACGCTCACAGAAGAAGACATAATTGAAGCGATGACCGATGATGTCGCACTTATCGTCTTATCGAGCGTCCTTTATCGAAGCGGGCAAATTTTAAATATGAAAAAAATAACGGAAGAAGCGCATCGTCGTGGGATCCTTATCGGTTGGGATTTGTGCCATTCGATTGGGGCGATTCCGCATGCGCTTGACGAATGGGACGTCGATTTTGCGTTTTGGTGTAACTACAAGTATTTAAACGGCGGTCCAGGATGCGTGGCGGGTCTTTACGTGAATGAGAAGCATTTCGGCCGGACGCCAGGGCTAGCAGGCTGGTTTAGTTCAGATAAAAGGAAGCAGTTTGACATGGAGCATACGCTTACGCCAGCGCCGGATGCTGGAGCTTATCAACTGGCGACTCCGCATGTACTGAGCATGGCACCGCTGCTTGGTTCGTTGGAGCTTTTTCACGAAGCTGGCATCGACCGCCTCCGAAAAAAATCGCTCCAGCTGACGCAATATATGATGGACCTTATCCGCTATGAATTAGCCGATTTTGGCTTTTCGTTCGGCAATCCGTTAGACGACGAGACGCGGGGCGGTCACATCTACTTAGAACATTCGGAAGCTGCGCGTATTTGTAAAGCACTAAAAGCACAAGGCGTGATTCCAGATTTCCGGAAGCCAAACGGCATTCGCCTTGCCCCAGTTGCATTGTACAACTCCTTTGAAGACGTCTTCCGGACGGTGCAAATATTAAAAGCAATTATGACAGAGGAAACATACAAACAATACGAAAATACACGAGATGTGGTGGCATAACATGAAGAAAAACGAGTGGATTGATATTTCACAACCGCTTCATAACGAGTTAGCCCATTGGCCAGGGGATACGCCTTTTTCGTATAACCTTTCTTTTACGAAAGAACAGACGGGATCGGTAAACATCGGACGGATGACGATGAGCTTGCATTCCGGAACGCATGTCGATGCCCCATTTCATTTTAACGACCATGGAGAAAAAATTCTCGACTTAGATGTAAGCGTTTTTATTGGGCCGGCGCGCGTCATTGATGTGTCGCATTGTGAAAAAATTGACCGTGCTGCGCTTGAAGTGTTCGATTTAGAAGGAGTGACCCGGTTGTTGCTTCGGACGGCTGTTCCGAACGAACCGAACCGCTTTCCGGAAAAAATTGTCCCGCTTGATGCCGACCTTGGTCCATTTTTTTACGAAAAAGGCATTCGCCTCGTAGGTGTCGATGTGCCGTCTGTTGATCCGCTTGATAGTAAAGACATGGCAGCGCATCATTCACTGCATCAACACGGGGTGCACATTTTAGAAAACGTGATGCTCGACGATGTGGAACCGGGAGATTACGAACTTATCGCCGTTCCGCTTCCGTTAAAAGAGGCCGACGGAAGTCCGGTGCGGGCGCTCATCAAACCGATTCGATAGGAGGAGACGGCTTTGGTACACGAAAAAGACATTCACACCGATTTTCGCGATCGGATGACGTATGGAGAATATTTGCAGCTCGATGCGATTTTATCTAGTCAAAAACGATTGTCTGACCATCATGATGAAATGCTGTTTATCATCATCCATCAGGTAAGCGAATTATGGATGAAGTTGATTTTACACGAGCTCCGCGCAGCGACGGCTTTGATCCAAAAAGGGGAATTTTCACCAGCATTTAAAATGCTCGCACGCGTATCTAAAATTCAAACGCAAATCATTCATGCTTGGGACGTACTTTCTACGCTCACCCCATCGGAGTACATGGAGTTTCGCGACAAGCTTGGGCAAGCATCGGGCTTTCAATCGTTTCAATACCGGATGATTGAATTTGCGCTTGGTTACAAAACAGACCACGTGCTCAAAATTTATGAAAAGGATCCGAAACTATCGGCGGAACTCGAACAAGCGTACAAAGCACCCGGATTGTACGATGTCTCTATTCAAGCGTTAGCTAAAACCGGTTTCCCAATTCACCAAGACGTGCTCGACCGCGACTGGACAAAGCCATACAAAGAAGACGCCTCGGTGGAGCAAGCATGGCTCGAAGTGTACCGAAACGTCGACAAGTATTGGGACCTATATCAATTGGCAGAAAAGCTCGTCGACATTGAAGACTGGCTCCAACAATGGCGCTTCCGCCACATGAAAACCGTCGAACGCATCATCGGCCACAAAACGGGCACCGGCGGCTCATCCGGCGTCACGTATTTGAAAAAAGTATTAGACCAACGCTTTTTCCCAGAGCTGTGGAATATTCGGACGAAGTTGTAATTTTAGGGGACAATTTTAGGGGACAGTCCCGCATTACTTTAAAGCGTTAAATTATTCATTAATATAGCAATAGTTTGTTTTGAGATTGCAAAATTAGGCTCATAAAAGCTGGCATTGGGGTTTAGAGCAGTTTATTTGGCAAATAAAAAACGATTTAGGGCTCATAGAACAATTGGTTTTGGCACATAAGAAAGCCCATTAACGATTCAAATTTTGATTGGATAGAAAGGAGTAGCTAAGTGCTAACTCCTTTTTATTTTTAACCTTACAACGATGAATACAATCGCAACTATAACAAGCCCAAATCCTATTTTTAAAGCAACTTCTTTCCAATAATGTGGTGACCGATGCTTGTAGACTGCTTTCAAATAGCGATTGGGCTCCACTTCGACCGCAATGGCCAATTTTGTCGGTGTCCCTTTAATTTCATAATACTTCGTCCCGACTGGATAAACATTCGACGCATCTCCCCAGTAATCACCTGTCCTATTGTCCGCTTGTGTTTTTACCTGGCCAATCATTTTTCCAATATCGGTCACTTCTTCCACAGTTACTTCATACACATGTCCTTTCCAGACAACGAACGAATAGGCCCACGAAAGTGCATGGACGAATGGCTGAAATGTCCATACGAACATGAAAAACAACAATAGAACCCGTTTCAATCCCCCCATCCCTCCTATTAAATTTAGTTATTTTTTACTTTACTAACGAAAACGAACATAATAACCAATCATGATGGTTCCGATTGCGAATAGCCCAGTAGCGAAATACATTCCTATTTTCATACCAGCTATAGTGGTTAACATATTAACCTTACCTTGATTATATTACCATTATTTTACTATTATACTATAAAGCAAATACTAATGGGAATAAATTAATGAATTAGAGCAAAACACATTACTTATGAGAAAAAATACAAAATTTATGAGAAAAAATTGAACTTTTATGGGAAAAATCCTAACTTTTATGGGAAAAAATCTAAATCTTATGGGAAAAAACCCACGTTTACGAGAAAGCATAAAAGGGACAGCCCCGCGCTCCTTTAAAGCTTTACCATAGCGCGGGACTGTCCCCCAATACTTTAAAGTGCTACCAACTTTGCGACGATTTCGACGTGCGCGGTATGCGGGAACATGTCGACGGGTTGGATGTATTCAACCTTGTATGATTTACTGATGTATTGGACGTCTTTGGCGAAGGTGGATGGGTTGCATGAGACGTAGACGAATGTTTTTGGTTTGATTTTTAAGATGGTGTCGAGTAGACCACGGTCACAGCCGGTGCGTGGTGGGTCCACAATGACGACATCTGGAATCCATCCTTCTTTTTTCCATTTCGGCAACACCGTTTCTGCTTTACCGACGACGTACTTTGCATTTTCAAAGCCATGCTTTTTCGCATTTTCCTTGGCATCTTCAATTGCTTCCGGGATGATGTCCATACCGCGAATCTCTTTCGCTCCGTCGGCCACCCATAACCCAATGGTTCCGACGCCGCAGTAGGCATCGACGACTTTTTCTTCACCGGATAGATCGGCGGCTTTTTTCACTTCATGATAAAGCTTCACTGTTTGCTCAGGATTCAATTGGAAAAAGGCACGTGCCGACAATTCATATGAAAACGTCTCTAAATGTTCTTTAATCGCTTTTTTACCGGCTAAATGAATGGTTTCGTCCCCAAAAATGAGCGACGTTTTTTTCGGCTGGATATTTTGCATAATAGACTTTACTTCTGGCAGGCGCTTTTGAATTTCTGCCACAATGAGATCTTTTCGAGGAAGTTCTTTTTTCGCTGTTACGAGAACGACTTGTGCTTCACCCGTCTTAATACCAACCCGCACAACAACTGTCCGCACGACGCCTTGTTTCGTCCGCTCGTTATAAATCGGAATTCGAAAGTCTTGTAAAATTTGTTTCACGACGTTGGTGATTTTAATCGTAAGTGGATGCTGGACGCCACACTCTGGGATGTCAATGAGCTTATGCGAATTTATACTGTATAGTCCAGCAATGACTTGACCATTTTTTTCGCCCACTTGGAATTGACTTTTGTTACGGTATGACCACGGGTCGTCCATGCCGATCGTTGGGCGAATGTCTAGTTTATCTACATCGAGTTTTGTATGCCGTTCTAACGATTGTATGACAATGTCCCGTTTTTCTTCTAACTGCTTCTTATAGTCTAAGTGCTGCAACTGACAGCCCCCGCACGCCTCGTAAACCGGGCATGGCGGTGCCACACGATGAGGTGATTTTTTTCGAATGCGTTTAATTTTCGCTTCAGCGTATTTTGGATGGATGTTTGTTGCTTCTACAATGACTTCTTCGCCTGGTAACGCCCCAGGTACAAACACGACTTGCTTTTTAAAATAGCCGACCCCTTCCCCGTTAATTCCGAGCCGTTTAATGGTTAACGGAAAGGTTTGTCCCGGCCGAATCGTCACTTGCTGTTTTTTCATTCGTTTCACTCCGTTGCTTCAATACTTCTCCATAAATAAAGGGATGCATAGCTTAAGTACGGTTCCCACGGACGTTTGTATTCGTCCATTTCGTCGTACGTTGGTTTCTGTTCGAGATTGTACAATTTTTTTAACGCATTTTGAATGCCGATATCTGCTTTAGGAAATAGATTCGGGCGACCGAGTCCAAAGAGAAGAAAGTTTTCCACCGTCCACGGACCGATGCCGCGAATTTTAACCATCCGTTTCATAATTTCATCATCCGAAAGTTCGGCGAGATCGGATAAGTTCAGTTCTCCCGTCACAATTAGCTTTGATACGCCGATAATATACTCCGCTTTTCGTTGACTAAACTGCATCTGACGCAGCTCTTCGATACGTATATCTGCGATTATTTCCGGCGACGGGTAAAACCAGACGCCCTCCTGTTGAAAACCATATGTATGCACGAAACGTTCCGTCAGTTTTCGAGCAAAGGCCATGTTCAACTGTTGGTGAATAATACATTTGACAAGACATGCATACAAATCAAAGTCGAGAATAAGCGGTGTCCCTTTATGTTTTTCAAAAATTGGCCGTAAATCAGTTTTCAAAAAATATTCGTGGATATCGTGAAGCGAAACGTCCCACTGCAAAATGTGGGCTACCCGCTGTAACACCTTGTCTTTAGGTGCCGGCCCTTCGCTCGTAACGATAAATTTCGGCGCATCCGTCGTTCCGACCCCTTGCACGGTCACCACTTGCGGCTTGTCCCCATAATACGGAATCTTTAACGTTTTTGTACGTTTGTCCACCCAGTTGAGCGGATCGTCCTGCAAATGCGACAGAACTAAGTCAAAATTATATGGTCCCTCAAACTGAATTGTTTCTTGCCACATACTCGTTCCCCTCATTCGTAGAGATGTTTTTTGTATTATATCATGTTTTGGAGGCGGCATGCTTCATATGGGGATTGACACATAGAACATCGAATTGGGAACACAATTAGGCTCAATGGAAAACTAATTCAGTATATAAATCTAGACACATAAGTCGCCTTTTTGGCCTTTTAGAAAATTACGTTGGTATATAGACGTCCATTTTGGGTAAATAAGAAAATCACTTTAGTTCTAGACATCCATTTGAGGCACATTTGAAAATAACTTTGTCACATAGTCGTCCATTTTGGGCCTATTAGAAATCACTTTGTCACATAGTCGGGAGTTTCTCATAAAGTTCGATTTTTTCTCATAAACGTGGTTTTTTTCACGTAGGATATAGATTTTTTCCCATAAAAGTTAAGATTTTTCTCATAAAAGGTCAATTTTTTCTCATAAATGTTGGATTTTTTCTCATATTTAATGTGTTTTGCTCTAATTCATTAAGTTATTCTCTTAAGAATTTGACTCATAAGAAAATCTCTTTGCCACATAGTCATCCAATTTGGGCCCATAGACGTTAACTTTTGGCACACAGAATGAGGATTATACAAAAAAGCTGAAAAAAGAGGGACTCCTCCCTCTATGGTGTAATCATTGGATATTTCATATCGTGGGTAATCATGTAGTGATCTAAGCTTTTAAATTGGTAGCCTTGTTTTTTCAATTCTTGAATGACACGTTCGAGAGCTTCGGCGTTGTCCTTAGAAACCGTGTGTAAAAGGATCACCGCTCCGGGATGGACTTGGGCGAGGATGCTGTCGTAAGCGTATTTCCAGCCTTTTTGCTTGTTTGTTTGCCAGTCGACGAACGCTACGGACCAGAAGACGTGCGTATAGCCAAGTTTTTGGGCAAGAGCGAGCGTTCGTTCACTAAAAATGCCGCGAGGGGGACGTATATATTGCATCGTGTCTTGACCAGTGATTTTTTCGACTTGTTCTTCTACCCGCTTCAGTTCTTTTACAAATTTCTCATCGGTCACTTTCGTTAAATCGGGATGACTCCACGTATGGTTGCCGACGATATGGCCTTCATCGACCATTCGCTTTAACAAATCGGGGGCACTTCGAATGTAATGACCGGTGACAAAAAAGGTAGCCGGAACTTTTTCTTTTTTCAGTACATCTAACACTTGAGCCGTATATCCGTTTTCGTATCCATTATCAAACGTTAAGTACAATACTTTTTTGTCGGCTGTGCCTTTATAAAACGCATCATATTTCGCAAGTAGTTCATCTAGTTCAGGGCCAGCTTCAGCTTGCTGACCGTTTTTTCCTTTTTTAAATCCCCAGTGGATCGCTTCATTGGAGACAGCTTCTGCCTGTCCAATCCCCCAAAGGAAGCTCGATCCAACTGCAAGAATGAACATCCATTTTTTCATCGATGTTACCTTCCTTCCCTACTTTTACCCTTATTGTGAGAAGAAAGAAAAAGATTCATGCTTGGCAAAAATTGAGAAACAGAGCTCATAGATGATGTTGTTGGCATATAGAACAGATAAATAGGCACATAAAACTTGATTTTAGGCTTATAATAGCTGAGAAATGGTACATAGAAAGCGATGTAGTAGAGTAGAAAACTGATTTCAAAAGGGACAGCTTCTGCTGTCTCTTTCTACTTTCAGTTTCCCCTCATCAAACC
>JACDOC010000023.1 GCA_017656295.1 Bacillus sp. (in: firmicutes)
CCTCATTTGTTGAGCGTTCTAACGTTCCCTCAACAAATGAGGGGGTTAAATTTTGCCCACAATAATTTTACTCATACATGATACATATGAAGTCCATAAATATAAATTGATCTTCGTTTTGGTGAATAAATAATTTTATTGTCTGTTGATATCAGAAATATAAAAATATTCACAAATTTAGAAGGAGTTTGTCTGAATTTGTGGAATAAAACAATGATGAAAGCGTTTTAATTAGATGGATGTATGTTTCAATAATTATCCAAATATATTGAACTGTATGCATATCTTACATTTGGAGGGAATTGAATGATTGGTATAAGTAAGTATAGTTACCTTCTTCCAACCTTCCGACTCCCATTTCAACAGATGGATGAATTTTTCGGGTCGAAAGGGAGGAAGGGGTGGAAATACGTGGCGTCTTTCGATGAAGACAGTGTAACTCTTGCCACGGAATCCGCAAAACGATTGTTAGGACCGGAAGGAGAAAAAGGGATAGATGCGTTATTTTTTGCATCAACAACCGCTCCTTATAGTGAAGGGCTACACGCGAATATTTTGGTCAAAGCGTTACAGCAATCGCCCCATATCCAAACGGCTGATTTTGCCCATAGCTTAAAGTCTTCCACTGCCGCACTTTATACTGCTTTTCAGATTGTTCGAGGTGAGAATGATAAGAAAGTATTAGTAACCGCTAGTGATTGCCGAGTAGGTAAAATAAATAGTTTAGAAGAAAAAGAGTTCTCCGATGGAGCGGTCTCTTTTTTAATGGAATCTGGAGAAGGGGTAGCGGTCGAACTTTTACATACGTATCAGTTGCAAGACCGGGACTTTTTCCAATGGAGAAAAGGAAATCATGTATATGTTCAACGATGGGAAGAACGTTTTGGCCAATACGTTTCCTCTCAACTTGTCCAACAAGCAGTAGCAGAATTTGAACAACAAACAAACATGTCACTTCACCACGCTAACCACATCATTGTTTCAGCCCCAACATTGAAACTACAGCAGCAACTCGAAAAACAACTTCGTATTCCTAAACAGCAACTTATGTATAAAGAGAATTTAGTTCTTGGTCATTTTGGATCAGCAAATGGTCCATTGTTGTTTTCACTTGCTCTGGAACAAGCGAAAAAAGGAGAAACAATCATTTGGATTCAAGTAGGGGATGGATGTGATATTTTCGCTTTTGAAGTGCATAAAGAAATAACACCTAATGGAATGAATCGTACCGTTTTACAAGATGAACGCTATTTTAAAGAAGTATCTTACGGTCAATTTTTAAAATGGAGAGAGCTTATTTTAGTTGATAAAGGAAGAAGACCTGATGCACCTATTCCCTCTGCACCGGCTTTAAAAAGAAACGAAGAAAAGGTGTATTCATTAGTTGGTTCAAAATGTCAAACCTGTGGACAAGTGAGTTATCCAAAACAACGCATTTGTAGCCATTGTTTTTCTAAAGACAAAATTGAACCCTATTCTTTTTACGGAAAGGATGGAACCATTCGTACGTATACTATTGACTACTTAGCAAGTTCACCTTCTCAACCAACGGTGTTTGCCGTGGTGGATATCGATGGAGGAGGGCGGATGTTGCTTCAATTAACTGATTGTGATCCTCATGAAGTCGAAATTGGAAGAAAAGTGACATTTACATTTCGACGTCTTTATGAAGCCGGTGGAATTATTAACTATTATTGGAAAGGAACATTAAAGCGGGGTGACAGAGTTGAAAAAATCGATACATGATCAAGTAGCCATTATTGGGATGGGGTGTACATCTTTTGGTGAGCATTGGGAGAAGAGTACGGATGACTTAATTATTGAAGCGGCAGCTGAAGCGATTGAATGTGCAGGCATAGAACCTTCTCATATTGATGCTGCCTGGATTGGAACGATGGATTCAGGATATGCAGGTATGACGTTGGCCACCCCCTTAAAAACCGACTATTTACCTGTCACCCGAGTGGAAAACATGTGTGCGACTGGTTCAGAAGCATTTCGAAATGCTTGCTATGCCGTGGCAGCTGGGGCTTACGATGTGGCATTAGTAGTAGGAGTTGAAAAGCTAAAAGATTCTGGTTATAGCGGTTTAGTTATTAATAGTCAGCCTGGTGATGGGACCTTTCCAAATATTACAGCACCAGGAGCGTTTGCACTGTTGGCCCCGTCCTATTTTCAAAAATATGGACTTGAGAAGAAACAAGGAAAAGAGGTATTGGCCAGGGTTGCCTGGAAGAACCACCAAAATGGAGCAAAAAATCCAAAAGCACAGTTTCAAAAAGAAGTTCCAATAGAAACCATTTTAAAAGCTCCTCTAGTGGCCGACCCATTAGGTGTGTTTGACTGCTCAGGAGTAGCAGATGGCGCTGCAGCGGCTATTGTCGTTCGAACCGAAGATGTAAACAAATTTAGCGGACGACCGATGTACGTCAAAGCATTGTCTGTAGCGGTAGGAAATGGGAATGGTCTTTTACAGTCCGATTATGATTTTACATATATTCGCGAAAATCAAAAAGCAGCAGCTGAAGCCTATCGACAAGCTGGAATTACAAACCCTTTGAAAGAGTTAGATTTAGCAGAAGTTCATGACTGTTTTACCCCAACTGAATTGGTGATTTACGAAGATTTAGGTTTTAGTGAACGTGGGGAAGGATGGAAAGATGTCCTTAATGGAAAATTTGATTTAAATGGTGTTTTACCTGTCAATCCAGATGGAGGGTTAAAATCGTTTGGACATCCAATTGGTGCGAGCGGTCTAAGAATGCTTTACGAAGTATATTTACAATTTTTTGAACGTGCAGGTAATCGCCAGTTACCTAATCCGAAATTAGGACTTACACATAATTTAGGTGGATACCCATGGCAATGTGTGTCTTTTATTTCAATTGTTGGAAAAGAGTTGACGTAAAGGAGGAAAATGATGGCACATCCTTATTTAACAGAAGAACATGAAATGTTTCGGAAAGCATTTCGGTCTTTTTTAAAAAAGGAAGCAGAACCGTTTTACGAACAATGGGAAGAACAACAATGGATTCCACGGTCTTTTTGGGAAAAGCTTGGAGAGTATGGTTATTTATGCCCTCAAGTAGACGAAAAGTACGGTGGAAGTGGAGCCGATTTCGGTTATTCGGTTGTCATCAATGAAGAACTGGAACGGATTGGTTCAAGCCTTGTAGGAGTTGGGCTCCATAACGATATCGTCGTTCCATATATTGAATCCTATGGTACTGAAGAACAAAAGAAAAAATGGCTCCCCAAATGTGTAACTGGAGAAATAATTACTGCTATCGCCATGACGGAACCAGGGGCGGGATCGGATTTAGCCAACATTCAATCAACCGCGGTAAAAGATGGCGATGAATACATTATAAACGGTCAAAAAACGTTCATCACGAATGGAATTCATGCCGATTTAGTCCTTGTGGCTTGTAAAACAGACCCAGGAGCTGTTCCGAAACATAAAGGCATTAGTTTAATTGTGGTGGAAGCGAACACACCAGGTTTTTCAAAAGGGCAAAAATTAAAAAAGGTTGGTCTTCATGCCCAAGACACGGCTGAACTTTTTTTTGATGAATGCCGCGTGCCACAAACCAATTTATTAGGAAAAGAAGGGGAAGGGTTTCGCTATCTAATGGAAAAGCTGCAGCAAGAGCGTCTCGTCGTGGCAATCAATGCCCAAGTTGCTGCAGAAGAGATGTTTGAGTTGACGTTAGAATATACGAAGCAACGAAAAGCGTTCGGACGCTCAATCTCCTCCTTTCAGTCAATTCAGTTCGAACTTGTCGAAATGAAAACGGAAATTGAAATTGGACGGACGTTTTTAGACCAACTTATTGCTGAACATATGGAAGGGAAAGATGTAGTGGCCAAGGTGTCAATGGCAAAATGGTGGATTACCGAATTAGCTAAAAAAGTAGCTTCTAAATGTATGCAACTACATGGCGGTTACGGATATATGGAAGAATACAAGATTGCAAGAAGATATCGCGATATACCTGTGGCTGCCATTTATGCTGGGACGAATGAAATAATGAAAACAATTATCGCTAAAAAATTAGGTTTATAGGATAAATAAAGGAGGGTAGACAGTGAAGGCAGCGACAACCAAAACGTTATATACCTTTGATTATACAATCGAACGTGGAAAAATTCGGGAATTTGCTCAAGCAATTGGGGATCCAAATCCAATTTACCACGATATCGAACGAGCAAAAGAAGAAGGATTCAAAGATATCCCCATCCCTCCGACATTTCCGACGGTCATGGAAATGTGGGGAGGCTTGGATTTTGATGGACTTATTCGTTTGCTTCAATTAGACCCATTACGTGTCCTCCATGGTGAACAAAGTTACGAATATCTTCAAGATGTTTGTGCGAATGAAACGTTACATGCAACCCTCCACTTAAAACAAACCATTGACAAACCGACGATGAAAATTTTTGTGTTGGAAACGACGTATAAAAACGAACAAGGAGAAACGGTTTTAATCGGTACGTCAACGGTTTTAGAACGAAAAGGAGGCGATAAACGTGACTGAACTTCATCAATTGTCACCGATTACAAAAGACCGACTCACTCATACCCAACTAGTGAAATACGCTGGGGCTTCGGGGGATTTTAACCCTATCCATACGGTCGTTCCGATTGCCAAACAAGCAGGATTTCCTGATGTTATCGCTCATGGCATGTATGTCATGGGGATAGCCGGTGAAGCGATTACCACCTGGTTTCCACGAAAGACGCTTCGTAAATTCAACGTCCGTTTTAAACGAATCACTTATCCTGGAGAAACGTTAACCGTTCAGGGTCAACTTACTGATAACAAGCTAGTAAACGGTGAAACTAGATTAGTAGGAAAAATCCAAGTGGTGAACCAAGAAGAAGAAATCAAATTAGAAGGATGGTTCGAAGTCGAAAAAGTAGAGGAGGAAGCTACATGTTAACGGATCAAGTAGCGATTATTACAGGTGCTGGACGAGGAGTTGGAAAAGCGACTGCATTACAAATGGCAGCTAATGGGGCCTGTGTCATTGTGTCAGATAAAGATCCGGAACCAGTTGAGGAAGTTGTTCAAGAGATACGAAATCAAGGAGGCTCGGCTTACGCCTTTGTAGGAGATGTGACGGCAAAAGAATTTCCGGAATCGATCATCGATTTTACCATCCAACAATGTGGACAACTAGATATTTTAGTGAACAATGCTGGATATACGTGGGATGGGATGATCCATAAAATGAGTGATGAACAGTTTCAAGCAATGTTAGACATTCATTTAATTGCCCCTTTCCGGTTGATTCGGGCGGCAGCTCCATATATGCGAGAAGCCGGCAAGAAAGATATCGAAAACGGAAAAACGACCTATCGAAAAATTGTCAACGTTTCATCTGTCGCAGGAGTGATGGGAAACGTTGGACAAGCAAACTATGCTTCAGCAAAAGCGGGGCTTATCGGTTTGACGAAAACCGTTGCTCGGGAATGGGGACCGTTTAATGTGAACTGTAATGCGGTGGCCTTCGGTTTAATTGATACACGACTAACACAAGCAAAAGAAAAAGGCGAAACAGTTAACGGAGTGTCAATCGGAATTCCAGAAAAAGTTCGATCGATGTTTGAACAATCGATTCCACAAAAAAGAGGAGGAACCGTCGAAGAAGCAGCAGCAGGCATTTTTTATCTATCTTCCCCATTATCTAACTATGTGAATGGCCACGTTCTTCACATTAATGGTGGCTGGTATACATGATGTTAAAAGGAGTTCGTATACTAGACTTTTCCACTTATTTACCTGGACCATATGCTGCATTACGGTTAGCTGATATGGGGGCAGAAGTGATTAAAATAGAGCCCCCAACTGGGGACCCTGCGAGGTCGTTAGCTGGTGGTTATGTGTTTACAGCTAATAATCGGAACAAACAAAGTGTAACCATTGATTTTCGAAACAAAGACGATAGGAAGAAATTATTATCACTTATTCCCACGGCCGATATCATCATTGAGAGCTTCCGTCCAGGTGTGATGGAAAAATGGGGGCTTCATTATAACCGTGTAAAAGCGTTGAATCACCATATTATTTACTGTTCCATAACAGGGTACGGTCAAGATAATTCAAATCGTCACTTAGGTAGTCATGATTTAAACTACTTATCACTATCCGGTCTGTTATTACAATTGAAAAATGACAACGGGAAACCGGTACACCCGACCTTTCCACTAGCTGATTATTTGGGTTCGTTAGTAGCTTGTGAGCGAATCATCGCTGCCCTTTATGAACGAGAACGAACGGGTATGGGGAGTTACTTAGATATTTCCATTTTAGACAGTGTTCTGTCATTATTAGGTACACACATCGCCTTTTATGAAGAATTACACCGTACGAACGGAATCCCATTTATCGACGGTTCGATCGTTTCTTATGGAATTTACGAAACGAAAGATGGACGATATGTTTCATTAGCTGCATTAGAAGAAAAGTTTTGGAAAAATTTCTGTGAGGCTATTAATAAACCGGAATGGATTCCTTATCATTTGTCTGTACGAACAGAAAAAAATCCTATTTATATTGAAATAAAAAATGTGTTTGCATCCCGATCTTGGGAAGAGTGGTTACAATTTTCTACGTCTGTTGATTGTTGCTTAACTCCAATTTTTGACCTCCCAGATGTACTTCAACATTCTTACCTTTATGAACGTCAACTGGTAGAACAAACATCAAACGGTAGAACCGTCATGAAAACGCACCGTCATGCTCAATATAAACCCGCACCAAAATTAAATCAAAATAAATTGTCATTCCATTTATTAAGGGAGGATGAATCCAAATGATGAACACCCCATTAATTTTAACATCTTTCATTCAACGTGCTGAAAGGTATTTTCCTAACAAAATGATTATATCGAGAACGCATGACAAGATTCACCGCTTGACGTATCGGGAATATATAAAACGTACACGGAAATTGGCAAGTGCCCTCACTTCCCTAGGAATGAAGGAAGGAGACAAGATTGGTACTTTTGCGTGGAATCATCATCGCCATTTAGAAGCGTATTTTGCTGTTCCTTGTAGTGGTGCGGTCCTTCATATGATTAATATTCGTCTTTCCCCAGAACACATTGCTTATGTCATTAATCATGCCGAAGATAAGTTGCTTCTTGTGGATGAAGACTTAGTTCCACTAATCGAACAAATCCAAGACAGACTTTCAACGGTTGAGGCTTACATTATCATGACTGATAAAGAGGAGCTTCCAAAGACAAAGTTACATCCAGCCTATTCTTATGAGGAACTTTTGAAAAAAGGGGACGAAACATACGCCTTTCGGGACGACTTAGATGAAGAGACTCCTGCAGGAATGTGCTATACATCAGCAACCACAGGTAATCCAAAAGGAGTGGTATATAGCCATCGAGGGATTTATTTACACAGCATGGCGTTAGGTTTAGCCGATTCTGTAGCCCTTTCGGAAAAAGATGTCGTCATGCCTGTAGTTCCGATGTTCCATGCGAATGCTTGGGGAATGCCGTTTGCCTCCGTATGGTTTGGAGCTACTCAAGTGTTCCCAGGACCACAAATGACACCTGCGATTATCGCTCAAATGATCCAAGACGAAAAAGTGACAATGACTGCTGGTGTTCCGACCATTTGGCTTGCGCTCCTTCAAACGTTGGAAAAGGAAAAATACGATATTTCTAGTTTACGAGGAATTGTATGTGGCGGTTCGGCTGCGCCTATTGGCGTTATCAAAGCGTTTGAAGAAAAATACAAGGTGCCATTTATCCATGGGTATGGGATGACCGAAACAAGCCCAATCGTTACGTTGTCAACCATTACGAGTGAAATGGAACAAGTGAAAGGTGAAGATCGATTCCGCTTATTATCGATGCAAGGGCTAGTCGTTCCAGGATTAGAGATAAAAGTCGTTAATGAACAAGGGGAAGTGCCTTGGGACGGAAAAACAATGGGGGAACTTATTGTACGAGGTCCTTGGATCGCAAACGAATATTACAAAGATGAACGGACAGAAGAAGCGTTCCGGGACGGTTGGTTATACACTGGCGATATCGCTACCATTAATGAATACGGTTATATCAAAATTACGGACCGAACAAAAGATTTAATCAAAAGCGGAGGAGAGTGGATTTCTTCTGTCGACTTAGAAAACGCTCTCATGTCCCATGAAGCGGTTTATGAAGCAGCGGTTATTGCTGTGCCACATGAAAAATGGCAAGAACGACCATTAGCGTGTGTCGTCTTAAAAGATGAGTATAAATCAACGATTAAAAAGGAAGATTTACTCCAGTACTTACAACCGCAATTTACGAAATGGTGGCTTCCTGATGACATCATCTTTATAGACGAAATTCCGAAAACATCGGTCGGAAAATTGTTGAAACGTGCCCTACGTGAACAATATCAAGATTATTATTATTCCGTTTCTGAATAATTAATGAATATATGAAGGGGGAATACGATGTATCCAACGATTGCCACATTGTTTGACCAAACAGTCCTTAAATATCCCAAAAAAGAAGCATTAGTTGATGTCACTAACAACCGAAGATGGACGTATGAACAGTGGCAAGATGATGTTCACCGGGTGGCTCATGCTTTGCTTGATGCTGGGGTTAAAAAAGGAGATCGTGTGTCAACGTTCTTGTTCAATGGAAGTGAATTTGCCACGACGTATTTTGCTTGTGCGAAAATTGGTGCTGTTATCAATCCGATCAACTTTCGCTTAAAGCCGAAAGAAGTAGCTTATATTTTACAAGACGCCCAACCTAAAATCGTTTTATTTGAACAGCCTTTAAAACCCGTAATAGATGCTATCTATGAAGAGTTTCCACACATTCAGTTTTGGTATATTCATCCAGATGCTCCTTCCTATGCGAAAAGTTATCATGAACTAATCTCCCTTTATCCAACTGAGGCTCCGAACGTATCGGTACAGGAAACAGATTTGTACGCGATTATGTATACAAGCGGAACGACTGGACGCCCCAAAGGGGTTATGCATCGCCATCGCGATATGGTCGAACAAAGTTTAATTTGTTTAGCGGCATTGAAATTATCACCAGAAGATCGAGGTCTTGTCATTGCACCAATGTTCCATTGTGCTGAACTTCATTGCTGTTTTCTTCCACGAGTTCAAGTAGGCGCATGTAATGTCGTTATGCATCATTTTGATCCAAAGCTAGTCCTGCAAACAATTCAAAACGAACGGATTACCATTTTCTTTGGTGCCCCAACGATGTGGAATATGCTCCTCCAAGAGGATATTCATACGGAAAACATTTCTTCCTTACGCCTAGGACTATACGGAGCAGCTCCGATGGCACCTGTACTTGTAAAAGCGATTAAAGAACGTTTAGGAATTGATTTAGTTCAAGCATATGGTCAAACAGAAATGGGACCTGCAGTTACATTTTTAAGTGAAACTGAACAACTTTCAAAAGCTGGTTCTGCCGGAAAAGCTTGTTTCAATCACGAAATTCGTATTGTTCGTCTAAGAGAAGATGGGCCAAGTGAACCGGATGATGTGCTTCCACCTGGCGAAGTAGGGGAAATTCTCGTCCGTGGTTCTTGTACGATGGTTGGCTACTACAACATGCCAGAAGCCACGGAAAAAGCACTATATAAAGGTTGGTACCATTCCGGTGATTTAGGATACATGGATGCTGATGGTTACGTTTACATTGCGGATCGGGTGGACGATATGATTATTAGTGGAGGGGAAAATATTTATCCTCGCGAAATTGAAGACGTGTTATACGAACATCCAAATGTACTAGAGGTAGCGGTCTTAGGGGAACCGCATGAAAAATGGGGTGAACAAGTAACGGCTATCGTCGTTCCGAAACACGAAGGACTAACCGCTGAAGAACTCGATGAATTTTGTAAAAACAGCGAGCGTCTAGCGGATTATAAACGCCCAAGAAATTATGTATTTGTCAAACATTTACCTCGAAATGCGAGCGGGAAAATTCAAAAGTTTCTCCTTAGGAAGCAATTAAATGAGCAAAAACCGCTCCATTCATTCGAATGAGCCAGTCACCTTCTGACTGGCTTTCTTTAATGGAAAAATATCCTATTTTATGATACTCTCAAATTATTAAACAAAAATCCTATATACGAATGATAAGGGCAGTGCTATACTAATGCACATACATATTTTTCTAACTTCGATGAGGTTTCAGCAAGGAGGGGAAGGTATGGGATCGATTCGTTCATCCCTGTGGACGTTAAAAAGTTTTTATTTGTTATCGTTTTTTGGTGTAGGAAGCTTACTTCCGCTTCTAAGTGTATATTTAAGTGAAGTGGAAGGATTGAACGGTTATCAAATTGGAATCATTATGTCGATGACACCGATTGTGACGATTTTCTTTCAACCCGTTTGGGGTATCGTTAGTGATGTGACAAAAGCTCCGACATTGGTATTGTTTTGGACTTCTTTACTGGCGGGAATAGCAGGATTAACGTTCTTATGGACGCATGATTACATGTTATTTGTCCTTATTGCTTTTTTTGTTGCATTATTTCAAAGCGCGATTGTCCCGATTTCTGATAGTATTTCTATTCAATTTGCCCACCGAACAAACGTGAAATATGGAAGCATTCGCTTGTATGGTTCTTTAGGATTTGGGTTAGCGGTATTTTTCATGGGTCGACTAGCCGAAACAACTATTGGATTATCGGTTATTTTTTATGCTTTTTTTATTTCTTTAGCGATTTCAGCTGTGATTGCCCGCTTTGCCCCAAAAGAAACATCAGCAAAACGGGGGAAAATTACGGCGGGAATGAAAGAACTCCTAAACCAAAAAAAGTTTTCCTTGTTTCTTCTTATTACCTTCTTACTCTTTGGACCTAATTTGGCAAACAACTTTTATTTTGGTTTATTTGTCGAAGACCGTGGGGGGACGTTTACCGGTATTGGTATTGCTTTCCTTATTGCGGTATTATCAGAAATTCCATTTATGAAAGTTTCTGGTTCATGGATTATGCGCTGGGGTCTTTTACCCATTGTTCTTGTATCCGGTTTTATATCTATGATCCGATGGTTTTTATACTTTACGGAACCAAGTCTTACGGTTATTTATTTGTCAGCTGTACTTCAAGGATTTTCTCTTGGATTATTTATTCCTGCCGGTCTCCAATATATTCGAGAAATTACTCCAGCTCATATTGCCACCACAGGTGTTACTCTTTATTCAGCAATTGGAAACGGGTGTGGGAACTGGTTTAGTACGTTTTTAGCCGGTATTATTTTTGAAAAATTTCATATTTATATGGTTTATTTCTTTTTTGGAATTTTAACGCTAGTTAGTGTTTTATTAACGGTTTACCTTATTCGGTTAGAACGTCAAAGTCAAAAAAGAATATCAAAGGTGGCTCTTGTATCCAAAAAATAACAACTACATACGAGGAATTATTTATAAGATTTGTCCTTTTGGAGGAGAGATGAAACATTGTGGAAAGGACTGCGTGGTCTACTCATTCTCGTACTTTTTTTTGAGGGGGGAAATTGGTTTGCTCATGCTCTACAACTACCTGTACCTGGTAGTATCATCGGGATGATGTTGTTCTTTTTACTCATGGAATTAGGAATTATTTCTGTTCATTGGGTGGAAGAGATGGCTCAATATCTATTAAAACATTTATCCTTTTTCTTTCTCCCAATAACAATTGGCATTATGAGTATGGGAGATTTATTAGTAAGTAAAGGATGGAAGCTACTTCTCATTTTAATGATCAGTACTTTTTTTGGATTTATCGCATGCGGATGGACGGTGCAATGGTTCGTTCGAAAAAAGGGGAGAAGTATGGATGGACAATCAGCTCAGCGCTACCATTCTTAGTCTTCTTATTACCATTTTCGCTTATAGATTCTCTCGCTGGCTTGGGAGAAAAACAAACCATCCTTTATTTACTCCGATTTTACCCGCAACGATCATTGCTATATGGATGTTAACTACTTTGGAGATTTCTTATGAAGAGTACGAGTGGACATACAAAGGAATTACGTATTTATTAGGACCCGCTACACTTGCCTTGGCTGTTCCATTATACCACCATTGGCCAACGATTCGAAAATACTTTCTTCCTTCACTAATAGGAATCATTGTTGGAAGTACGGTTACATTACTGGCCGCGATTACTTTAGCCCATCTTTTGGGAGTAGAACAAGAGCTCTCCTTACCGCTTTTACTCAAATCGATAACGACACCTGTTGCAGTGGAAGTTGGTAAAATCATTCATCTAAATCCAACCCTTATTGCTTTTTATGTAACTGTAACCGGGATGACAGGTGCGGTTTTTGGGGGATGGTGGATGAAATGGGCAAGAATTACCGATCCGCTCGCTCGAGGACTCTCTTTTGGAACGATTTCTCACGGGATTGGAACGAGCGAAGCGGTAAAAGAAGGGGAATTACAAGGAGCTGTATCGGCTGTGTCGATGGGAGTAGCTGCTGTCTTAACTGCCTGTTTGATACCCGTTATCATTTCTTTCATTAATAGTTAAGGAAAGGAAAGATTAAAAATGTCGGTCACAACAAAAAAATTAGCCGCACCGTCTGTACTTCCTGTTTACGGGATTTTATTTGCCATCAGTTCCGGTCATTTTATCAATGATACGCTCCAAGCAGTTGTACCAGCGATGTTTCCGATATTAGAAAAAGAATTACAATTAACGTACACAGAAATTGGTTGGATTGCGTTTATGTTGAATATGACATCATCCGTTTTGCAGCCCGTATTTGGATATTTTGCCGATAGAAAACCGAGCCCGTTTTTATTACCAATAGCCATGTTGTTCAGTATGATAGGCGTATTAGGGTATGCGATGTTTCAGCATTTTTTATTTTTATTACTTGCCGTGATGTTTATTGGAATGGGATCAGCCATTTTTCATCCAGAAGGTTCACGGGTTGCTTATATGGCAGCGGGGAATCGGCGTGGTTTTGCCCAATCGATTTACCAAGTAGGAGGAAATACGGGCCAATCGTTAGCACCGATCATTACTGCGTTCATCCTTGTTCCATTGGGGCAAAAAGGGGCTGCTCTTTTCATGCTTGTAGCTTTGCTAGGTGCTATTATTTTGTACCGTGTTTCTTTATGGTACCGTAAACAAACCATGCATAGTAGAATAAAGCCGAAACATCAAACTTCAAAAACACGATTAAGCCATATTCCGCATCTGGTTAAAGGGGCAATTGCCTTATTGATTTTTCTTGTATTTGTCCGTTCTTGGTATGGTGCGGCGATATCAAACTTTTATCAATTTTACTTAATTGAAGATTACGGGTTATCAATACGAGAGGCACAAATTTACGTATTTATATTTATGTTCGCGAGTGTGATCGGTACGTTTATCGGCGGTCCGATAGCCGATCGAATTGGAAAACGTACTGTGATATTCGGGTCATTATTAGGTGGGGCTCCATTTGCCCTTATGTTACCTCACGTACCGTTAATTGGGGTTATTCCCGTTGTGTTTTTATTAGGAATTATCTTGTTTTCAAGTTTTAGTGTCACCGTTGTTTACGCACAAGAGTTGGTCCCGAGAAATGTTGGGATGGTGTCAGGATTAATTGTTGGATTAGCGTTTGGTATGGGGGCCATTGGAGCAGTGTTCTTTGGTGGAATGGCCGATGCCTTTAGCATTCGGACCGTCATGGTTGTTAGTAGCTTTTTACCGTTATTTGGTTTATTGACTTGGCGCCTTCCATCAGATCATACCATCCGTTCGTGGTATCAATAAAATACGGAACGGATTCGCTCAGGAATCCGATCCGTATTTGATTACTTTTTGTTACTTTTAAGCAGAGAAGAAACGGCAAATAAGCGGCTGCCTCCAAGTGTTAAGACAATGGCTAATCCTAAAAGAGCTAAATCAAGCTCGTATCCAGGCATTTGTCCGTTTCCGAAAAATCCTATCGAAAACTTCACCGTAACGATCGCGCCAACCATCACCAAGCCTAGTAGCGCTGCAGAATATTGAACGAATAAACCTAGAATAAGAGCAAGACCAGCGACTGTTTCAACAATGGCGGTAGCATAAGCAAAGAAGCTGGGTAATCCAAAATTTTCTGTAAACATATTGACAACCAAATCCAGCATTTTAAATTTTTGAATCCCGTGCGCTAACATCGTACCCCCTAAAATGAGACGAGCAAGAAATAATCCCCATTCAAGTCGCCGACTCATCTTCCATCACTCCTTTAAAAGAATTTGTTTTCATTACCATAAATATGACAGAATCCTTGTTTATAATTATGGGACATTACTGTTAAAAAACGAAAAAAGTCTGCCTTTAGTCGTTAGGCAGACTTTTATATTAACATGATTGTTCTAAAACAGCGAAGAAGAAGGGCTTAATTTTAGACTATTTGCAACCATATTCATACTGTTTGTACCAGAATAACAATTTCAGGAGAATGGTTCCTCGATTCATGTGAACGAAAGGAGTGAATGTCTGAAGGTCTGATTGGTTTTATACTGTACTTTATGAGGATAAAAATGGTTAAGACAATTGATTAATCTTCTTTTTTGGATAAGCAACGTTCACATTCAATAAAATGTGATTCCATTTTTTCTTTAATAACTTCCCCGCATTGTACACAAATTTTCGTTACCATACGTTTTTTCAAATGAATCTCCCCCTTAATGTTATATTACAGAATATTATAATTAATGTTGTTATATAACACAATATGTAAAACAAAGAAAATTGTGAAATTTTTTAATTTTTTTCGTTGAAATGGACGATGGTTTTAAGAAGAGCGTATGAATAATGAAGTAATCCACAATTAGATGTAATCACAATTCATCTTCAAAAAGCATAGGGGAAGAAACGATTACTTAGTCATACGATTCTAACGTTATAAAAAAACTTGCTAGTATGTTAGCTGGATTATATACCAAAGTCAAACAATCATAGGTAAAGATTTTCGATAGAGTTGGTAAGAAACTCCCACCTCTAAAGAATGTGTAGGTGGGAGAGGTTCATTAAAAAGCTTATTTCCAATGTTTTTCAATAAATTCATCCCGACCAGATTTTGCACGGTCTTCTTTATAAGCTTTCGGATTCTTTTTATAAAAGTGTTGATGATATTCTTCTGCAGGATAAAAGGTCGAAGCAGGTAAAATTTTTGTTACAATTGGTTTGTTAAACCGTCCGCTTTCTTCAATTTGTCGTTTCGATTCTTCAGCTAATTGTCTTTGTTCTTCCGTATGATAAAAAATCGCTGTACGATATTGCGGGCCACGGTCATGGAACTGTCCGCCATCGTCTGTTGGGTCAATTTGCGGCCAATATAATTCAAGAAGTTTTTTGTATGGAAATATTTCAGGATCATATGTAATTTGCACCGCTTCGTAATGACCCGATTCACCTGACTTTACTTGTTCATATGTAGGATTTTCAACATGGCCACCTGTATAACCAGAAACCACCTCGTGAATTCCAGGCAGTTCATCAAACGGTTGAACCATACACCAAAAACATCCTCCAGCAAATGTGGCTTTTTGTAGTGAACTCATCGATATATATACCTCCTTGTTTTCGGTATTTTACAGTATTTCACTATATTAAAGTTTATTATATTACGGATAACAGATGTAAATCTATTATTTTGATATATACCCGGTATGTAACTTTTGAAATTGCCCTCGGGTAAGTAACATCCCTATAATAGCCATGTAAACTATTTTTCTAAAAACTATGCTTTTCGTTTCCCAATTAAATATCCATCTCCCCCTACCTAAATAAAAAACAAGCTGAAGGGTCAGCTTGTTTAACGAACAGTAAAGGTAGCTGTTCTTGGATACGTTTCATCATAACAGGTTAACCATACTGTTAAAGTATACGTGCCAGGTTCGAGGTCAAAGGACATCGTATGGGTAAAAGATTTGCCAGGGGCGAGTTTCAACATTCGAACGGCTTGGGTAAACATCTTGCCATCGGAATATCGTTCGATTAGTTCACCATTTTCATTCCGAAGTTCATGCTCGAATGTTTGACCAGTCGGAAATGTAAATGGAACATACTTTTCGGATTGATTTTTGACTTCATACACAAATTGAATGGGGGATGAAATAGTTAGTTGAGTAAGTGTCGCTTCAATATCTCCAGCGACCTTCTCAGAAGATTCATTCATTGGATTCGTTTCCTCCTTGTCTAGCGATTGACAGCCAACCATAATCCATAAAACGAGATAAAAAAACATCCATTTTTTCATTGTTTCACCTCAAAAGGTAAGACGAATAAACTTCACATTAGTCACCTTCCTTTATCACATTTATTCCTGAATGAAGATAAACATATTATATGACGTCGTACGCTCGCAAAATTCGTAAGTATTGTAACGTTAATATGCCTTGCCATTCTTTTTTGGCTTGTAGCCACTCTCTTTCAAATTGGCCCCACGACCATGTTGGTTCCCAATGCCCTTCTGCTTGTTGAGTTTCCTGAATGTATTTGAGATTAGAAGGAATGTATTCTGAAACGAGTTCATAAAAACGGGATGTAGGAGTAGGTGCAATTTGTATCGGTTGTAAACTATACGTGTCCCATTTAGTAGGATTTGTTTCCACACATGCTTTTATCATTGGAGTTAATTGTACTTCTAATCGTAGTTGCCATTTTGATGCGAGTTTGTCCATTAACCGTAGGAAACATAAGAGTTCGTGAAATTCGTAGTTTTCTAATGAATAAAGGTAGTCTTCCACAAAAGGAAGCATGGATTCAGCCCATGTTCGATCCTCTTTTGTTCCGTATGTATAAAAGTAACCAATGATTTCAGCTGACGGATTTCCCCAATTTACGATTTCCTCTCGGTAATTCCACCAAGGCGCACGAGGGGCTTCATTTACATCTTTTGGTACAGACAGCCATCCGTTCAAATCTGCTTGATACGTTTTTCTCAAATAATTGAGAGCGTTTTCAATAATTAGATCAGGCTTTTTGTCTAAAAGATCGAACATTTGAAAGGCAATTGTTGTTGCCATGGGAGAAGAAGTAGAACACCGAAAATCTGGTTCTAATGCGTGGCCAAATCCGCCGTTTTTGTTTTGATAACGTTTTAACGTGTCAATAACCGTTTGAACAGAACCGCTTTCAAATAAATAGTGGAAAAGAGCTTGTTCGACCAGTCGGGCATTATTTTCAATAAATGATTTTCCTTTTTCATAAATCGTGGAACTCATTCGATCACCTCATATCATTATTTCTTACATTTATTATACATGAATGAATTGTTAAAAAGCGGAAACGGAATGGAATAAATAAGTAGTCATATAGAAAAAAGGTGAGTTCTACAAATATATACTCACCTTTTTGACGGGTATAGACGTATAGATTGAATCACCTCGTATAACGATTTGCATAACTAAAGGCGGTGTACGATTCCGGTTTGATCCTGGCATCCATACCCATAGCTGTTATTCGCCCGACCATGTCTTGAATTAATTCTTTCGTTAACCCTTTTCGTCCGATGTCTAAATGAATTTCTATCGTTAAAGAAGCTCCTTTTTTTTCATACGGTACAATTAGTTCAGATAAACTTAATAAATGATCATCAGTAAATAGATAAGCAATTTCCTGACTAAGGGACGTTTCAAGGGAAATTTTTTCACGGATGCTATCGATTGGACGAGGAATGATTAGCTTGCGAATACATCCCCACGCTCCTTTCCCTTTTCGATGAAGATGGATGGCGGTGATAAACCGTGTCTCTTTTTGATACGTTTGGGAATCAGAACCAATGGAGAGAACGTAGCAAGCGGTAGGATCCTGTAAAATAAATGACTGAATTTTTTGAAAAACGACATCAAATGTCATTACACCGTCACTCGTATTTGTAAAATTATACGAATTCATAGAATCGCTCCTTTTTAGAAAAATGCTATTAAGCTCTCATGTTGTCCTTATATTATTGTATGCAAAATAAAGAGGGGGGATGAACGGTATGGGAAAAAGCGCTACCTAAAAAGGTAACGCTTAATTTCGTTTCAACTAAAAATAAAGTTTCGCAACGGGGCAACAAGGTCTAAGTACGTCTAAGGTATTCGAAAATCAGACAGACGCACAGTAAGGAAATTGATTGATCGATGATGAAAAAACGAAGGTCAAAAAGCTCACATCCACCACAAAAAATTTACAACCGGAGCTTTGGGACCGACAATTTCTTCGAATCCTGACCGCTAGTGCTGTTTTAGAAAGGTTAACAGGCATGTACGAAAGGGGTACACCCAATCCTAACACCAAGATAATAGGTGATCATGTATTAAAGAATCATTTCATTAAATCAATTGATGAAAACGATTTTCCTGGTAATTTTCAAACCAATGAATGACATGGTCGATGATAGTTCTCGAAGCATTCGGTCTGTACATAGACGCAAGTGATTGTTTCATTTGTTGTTGTTTTTTTGGATCCTTTATCACACGCAGAATGGTTGGGAGTAAGTCTTTTCCTGAAGAAACGATCACAGCTGCACGTTTTTGTTCAAAGTATCGGGCGTTTTCTTGTTCTTGACCAGGAACAGGTTTATATAGGATAAGTGGAGTGGTTGTGGCAGTGGCTTCTGTTAGTGTGATACCACCCGGTTTCGTTACCATCACTGTAGACAAGCGGAATAATTCATCGATTTGTTCTACAAATGGAAACACCCGCAGTCGATGTGGATAAAGGCGTTGTAAAGATGATAATTCCTCAGAAAGTTTTGTATTATGGCCACACACGACAACTATTTGTACGTCCGTTTCATGAATGAGTTGTTTACATGTTCGCTTCACATGTTTTAACAGCCCCTGTGCCCCGGCCAAAATCGTCACTATAGGATTGTTAGGAGACAACTTGTATCGTTTATATAAAATGTCCGAAGAAATAGGGAGTTCGAACGCAGGGCGAATTGGGATACCGCTAACAATAATTTTGTCACGGGGTACATATTTTTGAGCCAAGGCTTCCTTTAGTTTAGGCGTTGCAACAAAATACCGATTAATATAAGGATGAACCCACATTTTATGCAGACAATAATCAGTTAGTACATTAAAAATCGGAAGTTGAAAACCGGAATATTGACGAAACTCTGGAACGACCATTAATGGAAACGTATTAATGATCATGTCCGGACTTTCTGTTTGTATGAGTGTTAATAATCGTTTGCGACCTACGTAATAATACCATTTCAATAACCGATGGTCGTTCCATTTATCAAGGCTATAGTAGAACATTTTATAAAGCGGTTGTCCATACGAAAAACATTTTAAATACAAATATTCCGTCATTTGGGTTAAAAAGGGATATGCTTCAGCTAATAAATTGGATACAGTAACTTGTGAAATTCCTTGGTATTTAGCTTCTTGACAAAGCGAATTGGCTACTTGAATATGCCCCGTTCCGAAACTAGCCGTCAAGATAAGAATGCGAGGTTCTCTCAACACGTTCCCCCCCTTTTCCGTTATTACTTTTAAAGGTACCATATTTTTGTTAGGGAAAAATCAGGACAAGTTTTAGTATTTGAAAAAGATGTTAAAATTATGTAAAAAGTTCTATGTAGGTAAAATGATAAATGCTGATGGATAAAAGAACTTAAAAAGCTGACGTACATCAGAAAATGGTGATGTACATCAGCCGTAGAATCAAAATACATCCATTTTTATTTCTGTTTCCAAATTTCCATTATCGCACGTACGATTTCAACGCCTTGATAAAGAAATAAGTCAACTGCAGTTAATGAAAATGCGACGATAAGAAAATAGCGAATCCACATGATTCGTCCCTCCTTATTTTCATATTTCATTTGGAAGGACAATACAAACCACATTTCTCGATTGATAAAAGACGGCTAATAAAAAGTGAAAACGTAAATAAACAAATAACGGAATAAAAATAATAAAAAAGCAAGAATGGACAAGGCAAATAATACATATATCAGGGGTAATCGTAAAATCATCGGTTGTATCAAGTGTATTTTCAGAAAGGCTAATTAAAGTTTCTTCAAAGTCATACAGTATAGGGGTGAATGTGAATGAGCTGTCATAAGCAGAAACCAGATGGTATGAGATTAGGAAATGTATGAACCAGAATAACATTACGATTCACCCCTTTGTTAATCATTTTATCTATAAAACTCGTTAAATTCATTAAACAGTTACAGTAATTTTATGCAGATGACATAACCTTTTTCTTCGTTTTTTATATGATTTTATTGCCTAATAAAAAGGAAGGATTAGAGAGATAAACGAATATAGAAAGAAGCGAACGATATATACTTTGGTGGCGATCAGGGACAAAAACCCTACCTAAAATGAACATATTCCATAAAAAGGAAAAGTCGAATAAATGGAAATGCTCCATTGAAGATGGATGGATTCGTCAAAAAATGAATGCTAAAGTACAAGTTAACAAAAAGAAGCGGCAATAAAAGTCCGTATCTAACTCTATCACTCTAATTTGAATAAAGATATCTTATTTTACCATTTTTTAAAGGGTAGGGAGCAAATAATTACTAAATAGAATGAAAGGGAAGAATCATGATGAAGTACATTGATAAAATTTACGCACTTCAACATCGTAGTCCTGGTATTTTTGGAGAAGATGAAGCAACGAAATATGCGATTTTTCTCCCTCTTATTAGAGTAAAGGAGGAAATTCATGTACTTTTTGAAGTTAGGGCTCATCATTTACGTCGACAGCCAGGAGAAATTTGTTTTCCTGGCGGAAAAATTGACAAGGTGGATGATCATGCGAAGGCAGCGGCCATTCGAGAAACGTTGGAAGAACTGAATTTGCACTCTAAAGATGTATCGATTGTAGCACCTCTAGATATAATGGTCGGGTATGGGCAAATCATAGAACCATTTGTAGGGGAAATTTGTCAAGACGTGAACAACATTTTTCCAAATAAAGATGAAGTGGAAGAAATATTTACGGTCCCATTGGATTATTTTATGGACACTAAACCAGAAAAATATCTTGTGGAGCTTCACCCTCATCCATCGGTCGATTTCCCATTCCACTACATTCCGAATGGGAAAAAGTATAATTGGCGGATGCGAGGAATAAATGAATTATTTTATGAATATAACGGTCGAGTCATTTGGGGGCTTACAGCCAAAATTCTTTATCACTTTGTGCAGTTGGTGCAAAAATCGAAAAATAACAACAAATTGGTATAATTTGTATTCTCTCCCCATACGTTGAAAAGGGAATGCGAACGCTTTTATAAGGGGAGGAAACAAATTGAAGAAGTGGGTGGTTACAATTGTATTATTCTTTTTACTCGCGACCGTCTTTAAGGCACCTGTGTCTGCTGGGAAATTTTTTAACCCAGGAGCTGATGGAACACCAGGAACATGGTATGTTGGGGCCACGCCTGATCATCTCGACCCGAATGCACCTGTCATTCTCTTTGTTCAAGGGTTAAATAGCTCAGCAAGTACATGGTTTGACAATAATGATATGTACGTAACCGCGTATAATGCAGGTTTTCAAACCGCATTTGTCGAGCTTTTTGATGCTGGTGGTACGTCGGAAGACATGTGGGACAACGGACATTTATTAGCCGAGTTAATTGAAGAGATTTATCAATACTTTGGTAAGCCACTTGTTCTAGTAACGCATAGTAAAGGGGGGATTGATGCCCAAACCGCATTAGTTCATTATGGAGTGTATCCCTATGTTTCAAATGTGATTACACTCAGTAGTCCTCATTTTGGTTCCGAATTAGCAGATTTAGCGTATAGCAGTTGGGCAGGGTGGTTAGCTGGTATTTTAGGGTCGAGAAGCGATGCAACGTATTCGCTACAAACATCGTATATGAATTATTTTCGTTCCATTACCGATCAGCATCCAAATGTAAATAAAAACAACTATTATACATTCGCCGGTACCAAATGGGGTTCATTTGGTTCTTCGTTATATTGGGGAGGATTGTATTTATCCCAGTACGGCCCAAACGATGGAGCCGTAACGGTGGAGAGAGCCTTCTTGCCAAATGGAACCATGGTGAAAGTAGGGGATTGGAATCATTTTACTATAAAAGAAGGATCGTCCACCTTTTCTTTTTTTGCCCCGTATTTAACGACTTCTACTTCCATGGCTAGTGCGCAAATGGCGGCAGCTACAGTAGAGGATATAGCTATTACTGACCAATCATTAACAAGCGGCCAAATCATTCGTGGTGGTCCATTTAAAGAAGCAGGCACAGAAAGCTTTCTTGTGGAAAAAGGGGTTGAAACATTAACAATCAATTGGATGAGTGATGTCCCCGTAGATACTCTTGAGGTCATCGGTCCTAATGGGAAACGTGAAACTGTTACGGTGGAAAGAATAGAAGACAAAGGAATATTTGCAGGAGCATGGCACCACGTGGCAGTCCTCCAAAAACCAAATGCAGGAACATGGAAAGTATATGCTTCCGATGATGATGCACAAGCTTATCTTCTTGTCGTTTCCTTACAATCGGACATTTCAAATGACCTAGTTCTTCAAAATAAACACAGAAAAAAGATATGGAAACTTGAAACAAAACAGAAGAAAGTAAGAGAAAAAGAAACAAAAGCCACATATTCGGTAGACTTTACCCCTTATCAAAACGGAAATTCGATAAAAAATCGAAAAAAATTAAAAATAAAGGAACCAATATCTATTGCTAGTGAAATCACCCTTCCAACGGTTACCGAGGCAGGAACGTATCAAATAACTGTTGAGATTAAAGGAAAAACAAAAGACGGATATCCATTTGAACGAACACTTCTAAAATCCGTCTATAAAGATGAATATGGTAATTTCTATTAACACAGCCATCCATTATTTGGCTGTTTTTTTTGATTTGAATGGTAAAAAAAACTACCATCTAGAGAAATATTTGATAATATAAAATTGTGCAAAAAAAGGGGGAAGGCGAGTGAGCATGAGTCTTTATCAATCAGAGATTCAATTAAGCTTTTATCGATCAATGTACAAAAAGGAATTGCTTGCATTTGAATTACTTCCTGAACAAAAACGGTTTACTGCTCTTCCAAACTACTGGATACAAAATAAATCGAAAGAAGGGCAATGGTATCCGATTGTCATTTTACAAGGAAGCTCCCCAGTCGGGTTTTTTGTGTTAGATGAAGGAGCGGACGTAAAAACATATACCTCACGTCCAAATAGCATGCTTCTTCGTTCGTTTTCGGTTCATCTTCCACACCAAGGAAAAGGCTATGCAAAAAAAGCCCTTCATCTTCTAGTATCATTTGTTGATACACACTTTCCACACATTGAAGAAATCGTGTTAGGTGTGAATGAAAACAATCATGCCGCCCTCCGCTTGTATCAATCTTGCGGATTTATCGATCAAGGGAACCGAGTGTTTGGACGTCAAGGGTGGCAATATGTTCTTCATTTTTCATTAAAAAATGAACAGTAGATATATTCGGAGAGGTACTAACATGATCGTAAAAACCCATTTTTTGAAACAAGTAGGAGGACGCATGATGACGATGAAGAATTCGATATTGATGGTCTTTGCTGTAATTGTTATCTTATCGGCGTGTAGTCAACAAACAATGTCCTTTGAAGGGATAAGCGAGCATTGGCACGTCAATGTAACAGTTGTACAGAATGGAGGGCGAATCGAAAATGACATTGTGATGACCTATATTGGAGAAAAACATGAACCTATAACAAAAATAATGTATGAATTCGAAGGGCCAATATCCCAAATAGGCGGAGAACGACAAGTGAACGAGGAAGGAATAGTTCATGTGGAACATATATTGAATTCCAAGGTATTTTCAGAGGATATGATCGTCACTATTAAATGGAATGGGCAGGAAGAATCGTTTCCTTTAGTAAAAAAATAGAACAACAAACTTAAATAGGTGAATTTTGAAACATTTTTCTATGATTGTTCGTATTACGTAGTAGAAACAGTGGAAAGGGGAGAGCAAAATGAACGAAAAAGGTTGTATTAAATGCGGATCGCGTGATGCGGGACAAAAGGAAGTCGCAATGACCGGAACCGGGCTTTCAAAAATGTTTGATATTCAACATAATCGGTTCGTTGTGGTATATTGTCGCAATTGTGGTTACTCCGAGTTTTATAACAAAGATGCTTCTGTAGGATCCAATATTCTTGACTTTTTCTTTGGGGGATAAAACACAATGTATGTAGATCTACGCTTGGAACAAATCTCCAGGCGTTTTATTTTTAAAGTAAGTTTAGCGTGTTCTATTCATTCATTCACAAGTAGTGCTTAACAGTAGTGTTACGTGCAAAAAGACTTTTTTGAATAAAAGCGTTTTAAGATGCGATGAGGTTTCAGAGTGTAAATCTTTTTAATTTAGTTCAAAAGTACCAATTTAGTGTATAATCTTGTAAACTGGTGCAAAAAAGGTGAATGGTCAAGATATTATTGTTCAATATTTTTGAATTAATACGATAGGTAGTTAGTTTATTATCATAAAAGAAAAAAATGTGCTTTTAAAAAGTAAAACGGACACTATTCATGTCCGTTTTTACAAAATTCCAATGAAACTATTACTCTTGTACTTCTTTTTTCAAAAAGCCCACCATAAAAGCGGTTACAAATGAACCAATTAAAATGGCAAGAACATATAACCATGCACTACCTGTAACAATTGGAATCACAAATGCACCTCCATGTGGGGCTGGTAATCCAATTCCAAACATCATCGTTAAAGCACCGGCAACTGCTGAACCAACAATAATAGATGGGATGACGCGTCCTGGGTCAGCCGCTGCAAATGGAATCGCCCCTTCTGTGATAAAAGAAGCTCCCATAATGTAACAAGTTTTTCCTGTTTCACGTTCTGCTATAGTAAATTTTTTCTTAAACATGGTAGTAGCTAACGCTAAACCAAGTGGAGGAACCATACCACCAGCCATAATCGCCGCATGTGGAGCATAGTTGCCTGCATCAATCATCGCAATCCCGAATGTAAAAGCAGCTTTATTAATCGGACCGCCCATGTCAACAGCCATCATTCCACCTAGAATTAACCCTAAAAGGACTAGGTTGCCAGTCCCTAAACCTTCTAACCAAACTTTTAACCCATCATTTAATGCTTTCACAGGGTCAATGACGATATACATCATGATCAGTCCTGTAATTAAAATACCAAATAACGGATAAAGAAGAACCGGTTTAATTCCTTCTAAGGAAGGAGGTAATACGCTAAAGATACGTTTCAATCCAAGAACTAAATAACCTGCAAGAAAACCAGCGATTAATCCTCCTAGGAAACCGGCACCACCTGTAGCGGCCATAAATCCACCGACCATCCCTGGAGCAAATCCTGGACGGTCCGCAATGCTCATTGCAATAAATCCAGCTAACACAGGAATCATAAGTCCAAATGCATTCCCGCCACCTATTGTCATTAATGCTTCGGCGATTGGGTGATATGATGGGTCATTGGGGTCAAAGGCTTTAATGCCGAAGATGAATGAAATCGCAATTAAAATACCGCCTCCAACAACAAATGGAAGCATATTGGACACACCATTCATTAAGTGTTTGTAAAAACCTTTTCGTTCTCCAAATGTATTAGCTGAATTTGATTGATTTCCTGAACCTTGATATATTGGTGCATCTTTCTTTAAAGCCCGGTGAATTAATTCTTCTGGTTTTCTTATTGCTTGTGAAACTGGGACTTGAATGACTGGTTTACCAGCAAAACGGTCCATTTCTACTTGCTTATCGGCTGCAACGATGATTGCAATCGCCTCATCAATATCTTGTTGCGTCAACGCATTTTTTACACCTGTTGAGCCATTCGTTTCTACTTTTAAGTTCACATTCAGTTCTTTTGCTTTCGCTTTTAGGGCATCTGCAGCCATGTACGTATGTGCAATCCCCGTAGGGCAGGCGGTAACCGCTAAAATTTTTCCTGATGTTGTCTTTGTTGAAGTATCTTCATTCGGTACTTTATCATTTTCCTCATACTCATGAATGGTTTGAATAATGTCATCAGCCGTTTGTGCCGTTTCCAGTTTATGACGAAATGATGGATCCATTAATAAAGTTGACAAGCGAGATAGGGTTTCTAAATGTGCATTATGTGCTCCTTCTGAAGCGGCAATCATAAAAAAAAAGTGACTCGGCTTACCGTCTAATGATTCAAAATCAATCCCTTCTTTGGAGCGGCCAAAAACAATTGCTGACTGTTTAACGGCTTTCGATTTTGCGTGTGGGATGGCAATTCCTTCACCAATACCGGTTGTACTTTGAGCTTCCCTTGCTAAAATTGCTTGTTTAAATGCCACATCATCATCAAGCTTTCCAGCTTTTGCGAGGGTACGAATCATTTCATCGATGACGGCTTCTTTCGTAGTGCCCCGTAAATCTAAAATGATTGTATCTTTTGTTATTAAATCGGTAAATCTCACATTAAAAACCTCCTTACGAAATGGATTTTATATGGATGCTGGATAAAAGCCGATCGGTTTCGTCCTTCGTACATAAATCTTCTGAAAAAGCAGTGGCAGTTCCAGCGCTGACTCCGTATTGAAAAGCTTTCATCCAATCTTTGTCTTGAATAAATGAGGCTAGAAAGCCAGCTACCGTTGAATCACCGGCACCAACAGTATTGATGACGTTACCATTTGGAACCGTCGCCACGAATTGATGCTTTTCATTAATAAAAACTGCTCCATTTCCCCCCATTGATACGATGACATTGGATGCGCCTTCTTGTAATAGTTTTTTTCCATACGAGATGGCATCTTGAACAGTTTCAATAGTAACATGAAACATATCACCTAACTCATGGTGGTTAGGTTTAACTAAAAATGGACGAAAGGGAAGAAGTTTTTTTAATATAGGTCCTGTTGTATCAACGATAAAAGGAATATTTCGTTCCGTGCAAAGTAACGCTATTTCTTCATAAAATTGTGTGGGAATCGAAGGTGGTAGACTCCCTGATACCACTAGGACATCGTTTTTCGTTAACGATTCAATTTTTTTTAAAAACTGTTCTTGTTTTTCTTTTGAAATAGTTGGTCCAACTCCATTAATTTCGGTTTCTTGAGCATCTTTAAGCTTAATATTGATTCGTGTTGGCTCATCAACTTCAATGAATTGAACTGGAATTTGTTCTTGTGTTAGTGCCTGCTTAATGAAGGTTCCAGTAAAACCACCAGCAAAGCCCAAAACGACACTATTGATTCCGAAGCGCATAAGCACTCGTGAGACGTTAATTCCTTTTCCACCAGGGGAAAAAATCGTTTGTTCCGCACGATTTAACGTGCCAACTTGTAAGTGTTGAATTCGTACGTAATAATCAATAGAAGGATTTAAAGTCACGGTATAGATCATGATGTTTTCACAACCTTTATTACAGTTTTTTTCATCCAGTCTTCATACATGTCTTGGTCTATTTCACTCGTAATGATGGTTGCTTCATGTAAATCGGCAATTTTAGAAAATGTAAATTCATTAAATTTCGAATGATCAGCTAGTATAAAAGCCTTTTCGGAAAGGTGAATGGCTAATTTTTTTACAGTAGCTTCTTCAGGGTCTGGTGTTGTGTAACCATAATCGAGATGAATGCCATTGACCCCCATAAACGCTTTATCAAACCGATAGGCTTGTAAACCTTCTTGTGCACCACGACCAATCAGTGCTCGAGTTTTTGATTTTACATAACCACCTGTTACATACGTTTCGATTTGGTGTTCTAAAAGTGCTTCCAAATGGGTTAAACCATTCGTCACAACCTTAATATTTTTCGCTGAAATAAATGGAATCATTTGAAACGTAGTCGTCCCAGCATCTAGATAAATACAATCTCCTTCTTGAATTAGATTTGCTGCATATTGAGCGATTTTTTGTTTTTCTTCTAAATTCTTCGTTGATTTTTCAAGGATGCTTAATTCGATGCCACGTTGATGTAATAGTGAGGCCCCACCATGAACACGTTTTAACTTTCTTTCTTTCTCTAGTTGACTTAAGTCGCGTCGGATGGTGGATTCTGATGATGAAGTCGCTTCCACAAATTCTTGTATTTTCACCACTTCTTTTCGTTGTAATAGCTCTAAGATAATGCGATGTCTCTCTGGAGTTAGCATGTTTCCACCTCTTAATAAAAAGAAACCAAATTTGACTTTAATTATATTAAAAGCATTTTCAAAAATCAATCATTTTTAATCAAAAACTATCAAAAAAAATCAAATTACACTCATTATCAATCATAAACTATCAAATTCTATAGACAAGGGAAAAAACAAATTTTATAATTTCTATCTTTTGTAATAAAATAGGATTAATCATCAATCCAATTTCTGGAGGGAATTTGATATGAAAATAAGGCGAGCAACTATTGCAGATGCTGAACAAATAGCAAAAGTTCACGTAGATAGTTGGTGAACGACTTATAAAGGAATACTTTCAGAAGACTTCTTACAATCGTTATCCTATGAAGCAAGAGCGAAAAGATGGGAAGAAATTATCTCCAATTCAACAGGTGGGTCAGTGTTTGTCGCAGAAAATGAATACGGGGACATTGTTGGATTTACGAATGGTGGCAAGGAACGATCCGGGAAGTTACCCCTATGACGGGGAATTGTATGCCATCACTGCTAGAAAACTATCAAAGGCAAGGGATTGGAAATCAGCTAGTCCGACATGTTGTCCAAGAGCTTCATACATTTAATATCTTTTCCTTATTTGTCTGGGTATTAGAAGATAATCCATCGCGTTTCTTTTATTATTAAAGGTCTAGAGATCCAATCAGGTTCACTCACCTATCAAAATGGTGAACTAACGTTTGGAGAAGTTATGGAATAGTATTAAGTTGAAAGGAATGAAACTTGTGCGACTCACAGGAAGATTAGTCACGATTCGAACGATTGAAGAGCATGATATACCGATTCTTTGGAAATTTATTCATGACACGAAAGATCCTGAATGGAAGAAATGGGATGCACCGTATTTTCCACTAGAACACAAGACGTTAGAAGAGTTTACACGAAATTTAAAACAGCAACTTACGTCAGAACCAGTCCCTTCACGTGCTGTCATTGAAGTCAATAACACTGTCATAGGAACGGTGTCTTTCTATTGGGAACACAAGGCATCTAAATGGTTAGAAGTAGGTATTGTCATTTATGATCCATCCTATTGGAACGGTGGGTATGGAACAGATGCCCTAAAATTGTGGATTGATTACTTATTTAACGAGATGCCGCTCGTTCGAATTGGCTTAACGACATGGTCCGGAAATAAACGAATGATTCGCTGTGCAGAAAAAGTAGGCATGAAAATGGAAGGAAGAATTCGAAAGTGCCGCTATTGGAACGGGGAGTGGTATGATTCGATTCGTATGGGACTGCTACGGGAAGAGTGGGAGCAGAATCAAAACCCCTGTCCTCAAAAGAACTGGAAATTACGTCTCATTTGGATTGTCCCGAACCTTCTTTTTTATATTGCTTGTTTTGTATTAACTATTTGGGTAGTCGCAAATAAAGACGGATTGCAAGAGATCAATCGTCTATCAATCTATGTATTTATTTTGCTGGCTCTCTTTTTTGTTTCTGTTTTATCAACCAGTCGGATCATTTCATGGATTAAAGAAGGAAAAATGTAATACATACAACAACGAATAGGAAGCGAGAGATATTAAATGATTCAATATCCATTTTTCAAGATGATTACACGGTAGAGGATGTGTACCCTAATCTTGAGGAAGAACTTCAAATTCCTATTGTTTATGATCGACTACGGTCACATTCCGCCACAAATGACGTTTATCAACGGAGCCATGTGAAAATGGAAAAGGTGTTATCAGACAGCATTTTATTTAACACGCTAAAATATTCAGATAGGAAAGGAAATTTTAATGCACCATGGAGCCGGAATGCAAGTAGGAGATGTGTTTTTTCAATTCATGATATTTATTTTAGGTTTAGGGATGTTTATCGTTCCCATTGTACTCATTATTTATGTCATCATTGATTATCAAAAAAGATTAAAGCGGATAAAAGTAGACCAATTAATGGACGAATTGAGAAAACAACGATGAAATAGGCTCGCTATGTTGACGAGAAAAATTTTGACCGAATTATAGAAGATAATTGGGAGTTTAGAAATCTTTTTTTGGTGCTTGGTTTGTGCTGAGATGATCGAGACATACAGTTGTTAAATTTTATAGAATCATAGTTTGGAGGATTATATATGGAGCATCGTCATTTGTTTTTGTTTGGCGGAAGCCCCCCTTTTACCCAAAAACTTGGTCATTTGTTTTCATCGATTGTCCAACAACGAAAAGGAAGGGTCGGTATCCTTTTTGTTGAACGAGATGGTTGGGAAGCGTATATGCAAAAGTATACATCCGTATTACAACAATTTGGAATTGAGGACTTTTATTACTTTCCACTCTCACAACAAAAGCTATCCAATTTTGAACTGGAAAGGTTACGTGCATGTTCAGGAATAGTGATCGGAGGAGGAAATACCGAACTTTATCAAAAACGGATGGTGAGGACGAATATTGGAGATATCGTAAAGTCCATGTATCAAAAAGGTATACCTGTAGCAGGGTTTTCTGCAGGTGCTTTGATTAGCCCAGTTCATTGTGTCATTCCGCCTATTGATAATGAGTTAAATCAACATTTGTTTTTAGAAGGATTGGGATTGATTTCGAATGCTGTCGTAAGTGTCCATTTTACCAAATGGAAGGAAAAAGAGAATCTTCTTACAGCGATGGAACGAACCAACGTGTCGGTAGGGTACGGAATTGATGATGAATCAGGAATTTATTTTACCAATGAACAATATGTTCAGCATGAGGGTAACGTGTACACCTTTAATTCCATTCGCAGATAAGGAAAGAAGATTTTGATTTTAAGAATCGTTTCAATTAGTTTTGTGGGTTTCATAATAAGAAAAGGAATAAAACAATTAGGAGATTTTTCTCGTCTACTCTAATATAAGTTAATGGTGGAGAATAATGAAGAAATTCATTTTTTCATGTGTAGCAAATGGTTGTGCTTCGGATGTACATCTAACAATGATGACCAGTCAGTTAGTAAGCCGAATCCACTGATTTATAGTAGAGAGAATATTTATTTTACCATTTGGGTAAATCAGAAAGAATTTGTGAAATTATTGTAAAAGCATCGGCAACTAATGTTGGGGGAAAAAGTGTGATATACGCTGCTGGGAGTTCAACTTGTGTAACCCATTTAAGGATTCAAATTGTTTCAAAGGAAACAAACCGTTCTTTATCGGTTAAGCCTTTAGAGATCATGGCCTGTACAGACGATTTACATGTTGAATAATTAGAACCAAATGAAACGATTCACGAAGAACTTATTTTTTTACTTAGAATCCCAAAAAGTTTTCCAAAGAGCTTCTTTCATCATCGAATGAAATGTATGAAGTGACAGTGTCGTTTCGTCTAATGGAAAAAAGATGGGAAGAGTCTAAACGAATTTCTACACATATAACCATAAATGGAACTAATTTTTAAAAAGGATCACAACGAATACCATAAACATAAAAAAAGATTGGGGCAATGAAACAACTAAAAGTAGATTAATGGAAAAGCCGTATTTACCCGAAGTTATTTTTTTACGGCCCTTTGGTATGTAGTAACTGGTGTAGTATTGTTAATCGATGATTACCTTAAAAGGAAATGGAATATTTAATACATTTTTAAAAAACCGGGCTTACTCCATGGAGTTGGCCCGGGTTTTTTCTATCATGATTTTTGGTTTACGGTTAGTAAAATAAATGCCGAATAAGATAATGAAAAGACCTAGGAGTAAATGCTGGGTGATCGGTTCCTTCATCAGGATGTAGCCCCACATAATGGCGGTTACAGGAATTAAATACGTTACAGTTGTCGCAAATTCGGGGCTTCCTTCTATCATTAAAAAGTAGAAAAGAAGATACGCAATACCTGAACCGAAGCATCCTAGTCCGATGATAGAAAGAATAACGGTACCGTTGAATTCCATTTGAGTCGGAATCGTATTTGTCACAATCATTCCTACTAAACCGGTCAAGGTACCAACCAGTAACGTACAGGTGGAGATTAATAGGACGTGCATTTGTTGTAAGTATTGTTTCGCATATTGGGAAGCAAATCCGTAACAAAGCGTGGCTAACACCATCGTCCCCATCCCGATAAAGTTTTCACCGAGAATCATATGAATCTGAAATTCTGTTAAAATAAGAATTCCGCAAAATCCTAACAAAATCCCCATCCATTGTTGGCGAGTTAGCTTCTTTGAAAAGAAAAGAAATCCGATTAGTCCTGTAAAGATTGGTGTTA
Organism: Bacillus sp. (in: firmicutes); assembly: GCA_017656295.1. Classification (NCBI taxonomy): domain Bacteria; kingdom Bacillati; phylum Bacillota; class Bacilli; order Caryophanales; family Bacillaceae; genus Bacillus; species Bacillus sp. (in: firmicutes). Next base: position 32,289 of record JACDOC010000023.1, read on the forward strand.
AAGCGTTTAATACGGATGCGGTGCTTGTATGTATTTGCGTCTCACTTAATGCAATGAGTCCCCATGGGAGTCCAGCATTAAATAGACCAACGATGATGACATGTCTCCATTGAAAAGTACTTGTAATTTGCTTTCTTTTCCACCACAAGAGGGGGAGAAGAATCAGAATTCCTGCTAAACATCGAAAAAAGACGGTTCCCCATACCCCAGCAGCATCTGTTATCCACTTAATAAACACAAACGACATTCCCCATATAAGGCTCAGTCCAATTAACGCACTATATAACCGCATCATTTTCACTCCTTAACTCTCTATTTATTATGCATCAAAGATGTGCAATGTCTTTCATAAATCTTTTATACATGTTTATTGGTTAGTAAGTAATAAATAAAATTTACAACTAAATCCATCTTTTGACAAGTAATGTTATTTGAAATTGGGGACAGTCCCTCACTGTTTTAAAACTTTAAAGTATTGAGGGACTGTCCCCAAAACCAGAAAGAAGAGGATGATTGAGAAATGGTTTTTTTTATGACGTCCCCCTAATAAAAAAATAATCTATCATTTCTTTCGATTATATCTTCCAATTTCCTTCCATTACCTTAAAATAGAAGAGGGTTGGTTGTATGGCGTGAAAAATTTGAAATTTGTGGCACAGATGATTTAATATAGCCAATACATAAATAAGGGTTCAATAGTCTGAAAGATACTGGTCATCTCAATGATTTTGATTAACTTGACCATGAGTATTTATCAAAAAAATAAATATGATAGAGGTGGACAGTTTGAAAGTAACAGATATCATTTATGGGGACTATATAATAGAAGGGGTTCTTGAAGAACTAATCATGAGTAAACCAGTCCAAAGGTTAAAAGGAATCTATCAAGGTGGTGCAAGTTATTTAGTCAATGAGAACTGGAATGTGACACGGTATGAACACTCAATTGGTGTTATGCTTTTAATTCGGAAACTTGGCGGCTCATTAGAGGAACAAATTGCAGGTTTACTTCACGACATATCTCACACAGCCTTCTCACATGTGATTGATTTTGTCCTGGAAAATAAAAAGGAAGATTACCATGAAAAAATATTTGAGCGTGTCATTGTGAATTCTGAGATTCCTTCTATTCTTGAAAAACATGGATACGATTATAAAGACATCTTATTAGACGATTCAAAGTGGACCTTATTAGAACAACCTGCACCTGAATTATGTGCGGATCGAGTAGATTATACTTTACGTGATATGTACCAATACGGACATATTTCATTGAAAGAGGTAAAACATTTTTTGGACCATTTAACAGTTATTAATGGTAGAATGTACCCGAAAGAAATTAAAACGGCTGAATGGTTTGTAGAAACCTATTATAAAGAAGTGATTGATTTTTTTATGAACCCTTTAAATGTGTATGGTTATGATATGCTAGCGAAAACGATAAAATTAGCATTAGATAAAAATGTGATTCGTCTTAATGATTTACTTGGTACAGACGAAAGTGTATTAAACACCTTACTTTCGTCTGACGACCGAGAGATCCGAAGTCTGTTAAAGAAAATTCATCGTCATGTACATGTAAAAGAAGATAAAAACGACTATGATTTCCATCGTAAAAATAAAGTACGTCTGATAGACCCTTCCGTACCTTATGAAAATAAGTTAGCAAGAGCCTCAACATTATCAACAAAAGTAAAAAGCATGGGGAAACAAGCGTACCAAAAGGCTGTTACTGGAATGTACGTAAAAGTGATTTCTAACTAATAACCTATTTATCCCTAAAACAAAAAGGACTTTTATGGTTTGGAAGTCCTTTTTGTTTATATATATCAACAATTACTGTGAACATAAAGACAGCTTATAGGGTTATTTCACAATAGGTTCCTGCGTCATTTTTTGTAATAAATTTCCAAACTTTGGATAGAAGTATTGAACGACGAATCCTAATGTAAGAGTAACCATAATCGTTCCTATTCCGATGGCACCTTTAAATATGAAGGCAAGGGTTAACGCAAATCCTTCACTAATGATTCGGGCAGTGCGCAATTTTAACCCAAAGCGTTGATGAATGGCGACCATGAGCGTATCCATCGGACTTGCTGGGAATTTGGCTTGTAAATAAATGGCGATGCCAACTCCTAATGTTAGAATACCTGCAATTAAGTAACTAACTTGCAAGAAAAGATTATGAGGTGTAAATGGTTCTAACACAATTAGTAACCAAAAGTCAATAAGCGCACCAATAACAAAAATAGTAGCCGCAGCAAGAATTTCTGGTTTTTTCTTTAATAAAAAGGAATTGATAAAAATAAGTACAATTCCGTTAATAAAGATACATGTACCAACGGTGATACCAAAGACGTTCGATTCACCAACCGCAAAAGCATCCCACGCAGCTGCTCCAAGACCTGATTTAATAATTAAACCTACGCCTAACGTTAAAATGAATAAACCAACTATAAAAAATAATGCACGTTCTTTCATTCAACATTCTCCCTATTTAAATATTATGATGTCAGTCGTCATACCTCTTAAGCGGTTACATATGAGAATGATACTTAAATGAGTGATGAAAAGCAAGTAGAAATATATGAAAAAAAAGTGAAGTGAGTGTGGGAACATACTTTTAATAATTCCGATTTTAAATTTTGGAATAGATGAAATTGGTTACACTAACAATAATGCGCTTTTATTAGGGTGATTCAAATGATTCGAACGGTAGCAATCTTAGATGACTATACAGTCGTAAAAAACATTCCATTGGAACAACTGCATGAAAAAAACGTCCAATGGTTTTGGACAGATTTTAACAAACCTTTAAAAGAGGAAATGATGCAGTTAAAAGAGTTTTTTCAATTTCATCCGCTAGCCATTGAAGATTGTATTAATCATCTTCAGCGCCCTAAATTAGATTATTATGATGACTATGTATTTTTTGTTATTTATTCATTGCAATCTAACCCATTAAAGAAATACGAAATGGACATTTTTTTAGGGACACATTTTATCGTTACTTTTCATATGGAAGATTCCAATGCATTAAATCAAGTTTGGTACCAAATAACGAATGAAAAGGTAACGGGGAGTTGGAGTCCAAACTATGTATTATATCGTTTAATCGATAAAACAGTGGACGAGTTTTTTCCTATTCTTTATGAATTAGAAGAACGGATTAATCGACTAGAAGATCGGCGTGCTTATAAAACCTATGAAAATAAAAGTATTGAACAACTTTTGGACCAACTCTTTCGGGCAAGAAGCGAGCTGTTATTTTTAAGGCAAACAATCAACCCAATGAGAGACTTAATTTATCGGATGATTAATTCAAGGCACCTGCAATGGATGCATGCAAAAGAAGCATACTTCATGGATATATACGATCACTTAATTCGCCTAACGGATAAAATTGAATCTAATCGAGAAGTAACTTCAGATATTCGAGATAATTACTTATCAGTTAGTACTCATCGGACGAATCGAATTATGCAAGTGTTAACGGTCATTACGACCATTTTTATGCCGTTGTCGTTTCTTGCAGGTATTTATGGGATGAACTTTTCTTACATGCCGGAATTAGAATGGAAATATGGATATTTCATTGTCTTAAGCATCATGTTTTCATTAGGTATTGGCATGTATCGACTTTTTAAACGAAAAGGGTGGTTAAAATAATTTGTTATCAAGTAACTTAAGATGAAGATTTTAAGTCTCAATTAATTTAGAAATTCACTTTGATTTGTAAAACATGTAAGAGATGGTTGGTAACATTAGTTACTATTTCAGTCTATTCTATTTGTATTTAAATAACCTGCTACGAACTAATTTGTTTATTGATTTTTTAACAGGCGGGAAGTGTAATTAAATCAAGCATTATGCGGATTGTAGATGAATAAATTATAATGAATGTTCACGGAAGGGAGGGGGATAGATGGAAATTCGAGTTTTAGGTTTTCTTTATGAATCAACCGATGATACATCTAATCACGAATTACATTCCCATCAACTTTATATTACTTCTTGGGATGGAAAGCCGTTACATTCACACAAGATTTCAGGTGTCACATCATTTGATGCAGGTCATAACCATAAATATGCTGGAATGACTGAACCTGCACCTAGTGGAGTTCCTCATAAACATAAGTATTTTACCATTACCTCGTTTGATAATGGGCATAGGCATAAAATTAAAGGTGTAACTGGACCAGCGATTCCGTTACCAGGGGGAGGACATTTTCACAAATTTAGTGGAGTAACATCTCGAGATGGAGACCCTCCACATACTCATAAATATTTCGGAAAGACAAGTCCATAAAAAAGAATGGGTGAAGCTTGGATCATTATTAATGATCCGGTTTTTTTTATTTAACCGAATTAATTGTATATGCCTATACAAAACCAACTTTTCATGAATATGATGTTGACGATTAAAAATAATTTAGGAGGTTTAATTAATGTCACAAAATAAAAAAGAAAAAGTGATTCACGTTGATAAACTGACTATTCATGCAAAAGAGGTCGAGTTCATTCATGATCGAATGAGAGAAGATTTCCCTAAGAGAGATCCATGGGATTTTTTTTGGAGGCGGCCACGGAAGGATGAGCTAAATAGTACAGATACAGATGTTCAAGAAGCACGCGAGGGACAAAATTAAGATGAATTTCATGCATAAAGAAAAAAAATAATGTATTCGTCGAATTTACGTTTTTTTTTAACTTTATTCATTATTGTGCATGTATCAAAAATATAACTCCAAAGATTTTAGCCCTTTTCAATTCATTTACCATTCATATTAATTGGTAATAAATAGTGAAAGCGACGAGGAAAAATGCCGGTAAACTATTATTTCAATCTCTTAACGGCCCTAGAGGATTTTTTATCCCGTTCTTTTACATTGTTTCCTTGTTCTTATCAGCCTTTTTCTTTTTATGGACAATTGTTTTATAGCACAAGTATCTTCTTATGGATCTTTGTGCTTTTTTTATTTACAAAAAATAGAATTGTATTTTACAAATGGAAAGGAAAGGTCATTTCTAACCTGTTTTTCAGTTTTTTTATTATTAACTTGGAGAAAAATAAACAGAAGACAAACATAAACCATCCCCTCTACAAATCTGAAGAGGATGGTTTATTGAATGAGTTAATAAACTTTGTAAAATTAAATTTTTGAAGAAAAAATGAACATATTATTTCATTTTAATAGTGATTGCTTGCATTCCCATTTGTTCCCACGCTTCAATAAATTCCTGTTTTGGTGCTTTTTTATTTTTCGTCCCGGTTAATGGGTCATTAAAATATATAAATTGTTCATCAAAGCCAGTAATTAATACTGAATGCTCCCGATAAGTGATTTTAATGGGACCTTTTGGTGTTTGCCATTCTACAAATTCATTAGGTGGGAGTTCACGATAAGTCGTATTTGTAATTACCCAAACTGGTGAACCGTTTAATAAATAGGGATAGATTTCTTCAAACGACTGTCCGGTCAAATCTACGATTTGATTCGGTAAATACTTTTCCGCTAACTCTTTAATTGGTTTATGATATACGCCTAATCCCGGATTTTCTCTCGTATACATATCCCCAACGAATCCTTCATTTGGATGCCCGAAAAATATTTTTCCATTACGTCTTTGATAGGGAGTTGAATCTTTCTTTACTTCTTTAGCCAAGGTCATCTTATCGACAGACACTCCCGCATCATTTAATAACATCGCCAAACTCGTGACCTCACATCCTCTTGGAAGTTCCGGAAGTTGAGACATAATCGGTGCATCAATTAGCACGGAACTAATTTGGGGAGGATCTTGTTCTTCCAAAAAAACAGCACTTTCATTAAACACTATCTTTTGAGTAGATGTTTCTTGTGTAATTTTTTTAAATGTATGGATGGATTTGTTATTATTGATATAATATTGTAATAATGATAATAATAATATAAAAATCATAATAATACCAACAAGAGGAACGTGATTAGGTTTTTTATTTCGATAATAAAGAAGTATGGCCATTGAACAAACAAAAAAAGCAAAGAAAAAAATAGGTTCAAACATATTCAGTGAAACTCCTTTAGTCAAAATAGACAAATAAGGTAGATTAAGGTAAACAAGTTAATCATATAATATATACTACTCAAAATGCTAGGTTATGATTTTAATTTTTTGATAAATTAGGAGGGCGACATTATGTGCGGCTTTATTGGTTGCATCCATGATGTTCCAAAAACAGTGGATGAGACATGGAAAGAAACGTTTCAACAAATGAATAATATGATTACACATCGAGGACCCGATGATTGCGGTTACTATTTCGATGAACATGTGAATTTTGGTTTTCGCCGTTTAAGTATTATCGATCTTGAGGCTGGACACCAACCATTATCCTACGAAAATGAACGCTATTGGATTATCTTTAATGGGGAAATCTATAACTATATAGAACTAAGAGAACAATTACTCGCCAAAGGATATGAATTTACGACACATTCAGATACTGAGGTAATCATTGCACTTTACAGTGATGAAAAAGATAAAGCGGTTGAAAAGCTACGCGGTATGTTTGCGTTTGTTATTTGGGACAAACAAGAAAAAACGATTTTTGCTGCAAGAGATCCATTTGGAATTAAACCGTTTTTCTACATGGAGCAAGGTGAACGGACGTTTTTCGCATCGGAAAAGAAAAGCATTTTGCACGCATTAGAAAACGATGTACTGAACTACATTGCACTGGATCATTATATGACGTTCCAATATGTTCCGGAACCAATGACCATGTCGGAAAGGATTAAAAAGTTAGAACCAGGTCATTATATTAAGAAAAAAATCGGTGAAAAATTAACCATTCATCGTTATTGGAAAGCACAATTTCAACCAATCCAACAATCAGAAGACGAACTGGTAAAAGAAATACGCAATGCCCTGTTTGATTCCGTTAAGGTTCATATGCGAAGTGACGTACCGGTAGGTTCATTTTTATCCGGAGGAATTGATTCTTCCATTATTGCGGCCATTGCGAAGCACTACAACCCACAGATTAAGACGTTTTCTGTCGGCTTTGAACGAGAAGGATTTAGTGAAATTGATGTAGCGAAAGAAACCGCTGACAAATTAGGTGTTGAAAATATTAGCTATGTGATTACACCTGACGAATATATGCAAGAATTACCGAAAATTATGTGGCATATGGATGATCCTTTAGCCGACCCAGCTGCAGTACCGCTTTACTTTGTCGCACGTGAAGCACGAAAACATGTAACTGTTGTGCTTTCTGGTGAAGGTGCAGACGAGTTATTTGGCGGATATAACATTTATCGTGAACCACAATCTTTAGCGATATTTGACGAAATGCCAAATACGTTAAAAGCGGCTTTAAAAACAATTGCAAACATTCTTCCAGAAGGAGTAAAAGGGAAAAGCTTTCTGGAACGAGGAACAACGCCAATCGAAGAACGATATATTGGAAATGCAAAAATGTTTGGAGTAGAAGAAAAACAAGAGCTGCTCGTTGGGCCGCATCGAGGATTGGATTTTAAGGAAATAACAGCTCCTTACTATCAAGAAACAACACAATATCCGCCCGTCAATCGCATGCAATACATTGATATACATACATGGCTACGCGGAGATATTTTATTAAAGGCAGACAAAATGACGATGGCGCACTCATTAGAATTACGTGTTCCGTTTTTAGATAAAGTTGTTTTTGATGTGGCAGCTAAAATTGGTCCTGACATGAAAACGGCCCACAACACAACCAAATATATTTTACGGAAAGCGGCAAAAGGAATCGTTCCTGATCATGTGTTAAACCGGAAAAAACTTGGTTTCCCAGTTCCTATCCGTCATTGGTTAAAAAACGAAATGTATGATTGGGCGAAAAACTTAATAAAAGAAAGTGATACCGATTATTTACTAAATAAAAATGTACTTTATCGTTTATTGGATGACCATTGCAGCAATAAAGGAGATTATAGCCGTAAAATTTGGACGGTGCTCGTCTTTATGATTTGGTACCAAGTGTTTGTAGAAAAGAAATATAATTTCTCAAATATTTACAATAAAGAAAAGGAATTACTTTCAATCTAATGAGTATTGGCACCCAACGATTGGGTGCTTTTTTATTTTCTTGGCATATTTTTACCATAAAAAATTTCATCCATTTCATGATTTATTTTTGCTGTTATTTCATCGATTTCTTTTTTAGTTAGTTCTTCTTTTGAATAGCCAAAAAGATAATGATCGATATTAAATTCTCTAAGCTTACATTTCGTATGAAAGGTATGTTCCTGATAAACATTAACATCAATCATATCGTATTTGGATTGAATATCTTTTGGAATATAATTTTGAATCGACGTAATATCATGATCGATAAATAATTTATGCCCATTGATATCACGTGTAAATCCTCTTACACGGTAATCAATAATCATGATGTCGGCATCAAAAGAATGAATAAGGTAATTCAATGCTTTCAGCGGAGAAATTTCTCCACATGTTGAAACATCTATATCTGCACGAAATGTACTTATTCCTTCATGAGGATGATATTCTGGATACGTATGCACAGTGATATGGCTTTTATCAAGTGAACATACGACAGAATTAGGTAAAGGACCTGGTGATTCTTTATAGGTGTCTTCGGGCACTTCAACAACAGGACCTTCTGAAACAAGCATTGTAACACTTGCCCCTTGTGGAACATAATCCTGATTAGCAATATTTAATATGTGTGCACCGATCAAATCAGATACCTTTTTTAAAATGGACGTTAACCTTTCTGCGTTATATACATCGTCAATGTAATTAATATAAGCTTCTCGTTCATTTTTTGTTTTGGTGTAACAAATATCATACATATTAAAGCTGAGCGTTTTTGTTAGATTGTTGAATCCATGTAAGGTGACGTGAGGATTCCTTGTAGTACTCATTGACATGGTCTCCCTTTTCCTTTTTTCTTAGAATCCCAATAATCGAAAAGAATCATGCAACTAATAAAAACAATTGTTCACTAAGTCGATTAATTGTTTTTGAACAAGACATACTATGGTTAACCAAGAATGAGGTGGCGAATGATGACAATTGTTAGACTTGGTTATGTCGCAATGAGTGTTCATTTACAAAATTGTTCCCCGTCACAAACAATGACATTTGCCCAATTTCAAAGAATACCTGATTGTGATGCTGCTATTCGGAAGTTAGAACGGATTGCGGTTTCAAATTTAGAAAATTGTTTACGGTTATTAAAGCATAATCTTGCTCATGATATTCGTTTTTTTCGATTAAGCTCAAAACTTATTCCTCTTGCCAATCATCAAGAATTAGAGGGGTGGAATTATATCCAGCCTCTTCGTGCCATATTAAAAGAAATTGCCGAATTTTTACATAAACATCCTATGAGAGTGGATTTTCATCCCGATCATTTTGTCTTATTAAATTCTCCCGATTCAGAGATATTAAAAATGTCTATGAAAACGTTACGCATCCATCAATTGTTGTTAAACGGAATGAACATTCCATCAAAACATCGATGTGTGCTCCATATAGGAGGAGGGTATAACGATAAAGAAAAAGCGTTAGAACAATTTATTCATAATTGGGCATTTGTACCAAATGATTTGCAAGAAATGATCATGTTAGAAAATGACGATACCACATTCACGTTAGAAAATACGTTATATTTATGTGAAAAACTAGAAATTCCCCTTGTTTTCGATTTACACCATCATTTAGCCAATCACGATAATAGTGATTGGAAACCTCAATGGGAAAGAATTGTTGAAATATGGAAACATTCACCATTACCGGTTAAAATGCACATCTCAAGTCCCCGAAGCGATCAAGATTTTCGTGCCCACAACGATTTTGTTGATCCGGACATGTTCATGCGATTTTTACATGACATTAAAGGTACAGTTCCACAAATCGACTGCATGATTGAAGCAAAACGAAAAGATGGAGCGTTATTCCAATTAGTAAACAATTTAAAAGGGTATCCAGAAATTGAGTGGATCGATCAAGCAACTTTTTCTATTCAATAACTGAGAAAATATTTAGCATACAGTTAAAGGGACCTTATTGGAAAGGTCTTTTTTTCGTGAAAGGCTTTTATAAATAGGATGAATTATTGGTGGAACAGTTTTTTACTTGTAAAAAAGAGTGGTCCTATTTGAAAGGTTTGCCGCAGCGACTGGGATGCTCGGGGATTAATCGTGGGTTGGTTTATCCATGGAACTATATAAAGAAAATTTATAAATCAAATAGATTGGACAATATCACTCGTCAGAAATCTCAAAAATATAAATCCACCCTAATATATGACTGCATACTTCCGAAACCTATATATTGTGGAAACTAAAGGGGGTAACATGATGTTAGCTTTTTGGAAAAGGATCCATGGGATTAACTTATGGAAATTAAACAGAACGTTACTTAAATTATCAAAATCTAAAATATCGTTAGAAGAACAAATGAACAACGGGAAGATAACAATTCACTTTGAATCAAGACATTCGGAATTTCTTATTGATAATGAACAAAAGAAAGAGATTGAAGAATCGATTCAAAAACTGGAAGGTTTCGAGATTTTACGGTTAACTTTGTTAGAAGAAATTGTACCGGTTTATAAAGAGCAACGTACCTTTGGCGGGGTATCGAGATGGCTTGAGATTCGTACGAAACAAATGAATGAAGAACATGCAGCTTCTTAATAGGAACATCATTCAAAAAGAGCAGCCTTCACTTTGGCTGCTCTTACGTTTTTTTATTGTAGTTTCGATCGTATTGGCCATTGCCCAGAAGTTTATTCCTTCATTATATATAATAGGTGTACAACAAACTCTCCTCCCTAACTTTTTATGAAGGGTGGCTTTCGTTTTATTTTCGGAAGAAATGTTTTTTTCATGGTCAGGAATAATGTTAATAGGAAAACGGAAGGGGATTGAACATGGAAGAAACGAAATATTGCCGAGAATCGTATGTAGTAAAAACAAGCATCGTATTGCCACCCGATACAAATAATTATGGGACAATGTTCGTCGGAAAGTTAAAGGCGAACATTGATGATGTCGCAGCCATTTCAGGGATCCGACATCCCCGTAAACCGGTTGTCACGGCTTCCACAGAGTAGGAGATAAGCGTTCATACGATCGAAGGGCATTGTATACAAACGATTCGTCCATATTAGCATAATGGACAATTCGGTTGGTCGCCTCACTGATCGATAAAGCAGATTCTTCATTCAATTTTCCTATAGATGTACTTAAAAAAGCGGTTCCGTTGTTGTATTCCCAATGGGCGATTTCCTGTTGGTAAGGGATACGACATTCTACTAAAGCGCGTGGTTTAATATGATTTTGCGACCATTCGGCTGCTTGCCATAATGTATCAGTATCTATAGGGGTCAAATCGTATGTTTGATTCGTAATTTTACCATTAGGGCGTAAATAAGAGACAAGTAATAATGATTGAAGCCGGTGAATCTTCACTTGTGCCCCTGGAAAAAATCCGGTTAACCATTGATTTGAAAAATCATCGCTCTCAGGACTAATTAGAACAGGTTCAATCCATTGATCACCTAAATCGCATAAATATTGGTACTTATCTTCCATAACGACTGCGATATGACCGTTCAATGAAAACAAATCATGACCAATAGCATACGCTCGAATGCCATTTTTCTTGCATTCATCGAGAAGCCAGATCGCTAGATCGAAACAATTCCCAGACGAACCGAACTGTTCCCGATGTTCCTTCATTAAAGAAACATCCCGTTGTTTTTTTTCTATAGGCTTATGAAAATACCATATTTTCGTTAATGTTTCCATCGGAAAATCATCGAATTGGTACCAGATAGCTTTAATAAAGGCCGGAGCGTGCATAAATCTTCCTCCTTAAAAAACTAAAATACTATTCGTACATTTGTAAAAACAACTTGAATTATCTGAATGTTCACTCCATAATTATACAAAAATAGCAAGCTTTTATAAATAAGGAGTGATCCCCATGACCAGTGTCAATCGACCGAAAAAATTACAAAAAGGTGATACGATAGGTATCGTTTTTCCTTCATCAGGAATAGCGGCTTTATGCCCGAGATGGCTAAAAAGAGGAATCGAAATGTTAGAACAAATGGGCTTTCAGGTTGTTCTAGGGAAGCTTGTCCAAAAGCGATAGGAATATATGGCGGGAAGCGTGGAAGAACGATTAGAAGACCTATATACGATGTTCCAAAATGACGAGGTGAAAGCGATCATTACTACTATTGGTGGAACATGTTCCCACTATTAGAGTATCTCGATTACGAATTAATTAAAAACCATCCAAAAATTTTTATGTGGTATAGTGATATAACAGCTCTTCATTTAGGCACTTATGCTAAAACCGGGCTTACCACCTTTTAAGGTCCAGCGATCTTACCGCAATTTGGGGAATTCGGTGGGTTGTATCCCTTTACGAAACGCTATATGACGGATTTATTAATGGAAGGAAAAATCGTAACCTATCAAGCTTCTGAGGAATGGATAAACGAGCGGTTAATGTGGGATGAAAAGGATAACCGAAAACGAACCGCGCACCCAAACGAAGGCATGATTGTATTAAAAGAGGGAAGTGCGACTGGTCCCATCATTTCTGGAAACGTATGAACCCTTATGGGGAGGAACCACTTGAGAGAACGAACAGGAAAAGCAACGTTTACATTATACCGCGCAGAGATTACGAGAATTCATTTCAACTATTGAAAAGTAAGAGTAGAACCTTCCTAATCTACAATAATATCATTATGTAAACCATGATAATTCTTTAGATCTTGACCTCAATGATAGAGAAAGGTCATATTAGAAATAAAAGTCGATTGTTCCTACATAGAGGAAGAATCGACTTTTAAATCTTAACTCCGTTTATCGTGTGTGTGCTTTTAGAGATTAAATATTTAATAGTGATACAGTATCGTTCTCTTCTAAATTTTCTACCATTTCATACCAAGACTTCGGTTTGTTCGATAAGACAGAATAATAACGTTTTAAAAATTTCACAACTAGCTCAGCTGGAAGTTTATTTACGTTATCGTCCATAGGAAGAAAACAAAGGTCGAGCCCTGTAACAGCCTCTCCATCATTGTTCCAAGATGGGTGAACATAAGGGAAGTCAAGACGCTTATATCCAAGATGAGACAATACTTCACGACGTACGTATGGATCCATTGGCTTAATTCCGCCAAATTCATAATGCTCGACTCGGTAAGGATCATAAATTTCAGCAAACATTCCAAATAACTGTTTTCCGTTGGCAGCTGCCCAAGCGTTCAAATCCTCTAATCGCTTTTGTGCTAAAAATCGACCGATACCAAGTCCTGCTTGGCCAATGATCGTAAAATCTGTCATGGCGACATTTAAATCTTCATAATAGCGGTACTCGGTCGCACCTACGACTTTTCCTTCGTGAACAGCCACATACACACGAATTCCCGGATCCTCTAGAGGATCTTTCCATTGATCGAATGCTAATACTTCTTCAGGAGGAAATACCTCTTGCATCAATTCGTGCATTTTTTTAAATAAAGGCTCCTCAATACTTGTAATTCTCCGATATTCCATTTTCATCATTCTCCTTGTGAAGGTTTGGCGGTATGAAAAGGATTTTTCCATTCCATTAGTGCTGCATAGTTACAAGATTCTTCGTCCTCTAAATAGTTAGCCACCACTTGAACAGGGGTTCGTCCGCAGCGAAGAAGGAAGGTAATGACAGGGTCCTTTAATTCACCTTTTACGACCGCTTCAAGGTATTGTTCGGCCGTCATCTCATGAGCTTTTTTATGATAGCCAGGCATTCTTCCTCCGCCTAACAGACGTACTAATCCAAGTTGAATAACGACTTCATACATGGATTGCATTAGCCATTTTCCTAATCCTAATTTGCGGTAGGCTGGGCGTACGCCAATATCAACCACATAAAGCGTATTTCCATTCGGATTATGGTTCCGAATATATCCATTATCGGTGATTTCTTCCCATGTATGAGCCGGATGATTTGGGTCAAAGTCTACAATTAGTCCAGTCATCGACCCAGCGATTTCCCCATCCACCTCAACACATAAGGCTCCTTCTGGAAAGAGCGTCACATGGTTTTTCAACTGCTCTGTGTTCCACCATAATTCAGACGGGAAGGGAGGGGGAAAGCTTTCCTGTTGAATACGGATTAAGCCAGGAAAGTCATTTTCATCATAATTTCGAATGACCGCCGGGACGGGCCGATCTTGGTCAAAGACGTAAAACTCCTTACGATACATGATTCACCCTCCTTGTAAAGAGCTAAGTCTTTTTATTTCCAATCCGGATATAGGTCAGTTCGGCGATCGCGCCATGTAGTAACAGAACCACTTTCACGAACTTGATATAACAGTTCTAAATCAAGATCAGCGGTCACAATCATATCGTGATTGATTTCCCCTTCGACCAAGATGCCGCGTGGAGGAAACGGAATATCATTCGGTGTAATGACTGCCGCTTGGCCGAAATTCGCGCGCATAAAGTCAACTGTAGGAAGGGAGCCGACTGTACCAGTGGTAACGACATACACTTGGTTTTCGACCGCTCTTGCATGGCTAGTGTATCGAACACGATGGAAGCCATGACGATCATCGGTGCAAGAAGGACAGAAAATAACATCGGCACCTTTCGCTTTTGCCATGCGAACGATTTCTGGGAATTCGATGTCATAACAAGTCAACATGGCAATGGTTCCTTTTTCCGTTTCGAATACTTGTAGCCCATCGCCAGGTGACATGTTCCATTCTTTTACTTCTGTAGGCGTAATATGGAGTTTTGCCTGTTCAGCGACTCTTCCGTCTGGATAGAACAAATGCGCCACGTTGTATAATCGGTCCCCTTTACGGATGACATGGGTTCCTCCGATGATATGCATCTTTGTTTTCTTAGCCAAATCGATAAATAAAGTCCGATACTGTTCTGTAAAATCAGGGAGATCTTGAATTGTTAAAGGTTGTCCTTGATCATTACCAATGGACATCAGCTGAGTGGTAAAAAATTCTGGGAATAAAACGAAATCAGCATCAAATTCTTGAGCTGTTTTAATATAATGCTCCACTTGTTGAGCAAATTCTTCAAAAGATTGGATGGTATGGAGATGATATTGAACGGCTGAAACTCTTAGTTTCATCAGCCTCCTCCTTTCTTGTCATCAAACTATGAAAATTTAGATGGCTATGATAATGTTATTATTAGCCAAATCATTTGTTTTCACAAGTACACACTTTCATGTAACATAGTGTAAAAAAGTATACTATAGCGAATAAAAGAAATAGCGGATTCTAAGAAATCTGTAGAAGTGATGACAGTCATCGATGTAGGATACAATCAAACGGGCAGCGGATTTTTTATAAAAATGGCTGCCCGTTCTTTGCTGTCTGTTTCTTTATCGCTATTTGGATAGGCTTGTATCTATACAAAAATTTGTACGCCAATTAAAGGACAGACTAAATGGTAAAAGAAGGTTAGTTTCGAGACTTTAAGGAAGAACGTATTTATTTGGCGGACTCGTTGATTTTTACATGGTCCTTCACGACCGTCTCCAAATAGTTTTTTCCCCATTCATACATAGCATCGAGAATAGGTATAAGACTTTTTCCATGTTCGGTTAGTGAATATTCCACTTTTGGTGGAACAACGGGATAAACTTTGCGATGAACAATTTGGTCTGCTTCCAGCTCTCGCAACTGGTTAACAAGCATTCTTTGGGTAATCCCTGGCATAAGTGACTTTAACTCACCAAATCGCTTTGTCCCGCCTTTACCTAGATGCCATAATATAAGCATTTTCCATTTACCACCAATGACAGCAAGTGTCAATTCTTTTTCACAGTTATACGTCTTGCCACAAACATGTCCCATTTATTCCACCTCCTTTGACTATTATAACCATTCGTAGACTTAATGTCGCTACATGCTCATAAAATACATACTATTTATGCATCTTGATCCCATAATTACCATAAATATGCTTTTTTTGCATTATAGTATGTTTTAGAACTACATAATAATAAAGTGCAAATTTTTTAAGGGGAATTATAAAGACAAAGTTTTTCAACAAATAAATCTACTTGTTTATTTTCTTACTCGAATACATCAAACATTCTTATTAATAACTAAACATAACTAAGGGAGCATTCCTGTAATGAGGAAAAATGAGATTTGAAACAAAAAAAGTCCCCTTGGTATGATACAGGGTGTCAAG